>JAEOTQ010000167.1 GCA_016839785.1 Candidatus Hodarchaeota archaeon
TAGAAGCGATTATTAAAAAAATAAGAATCATAAGAAGAACGTAACTGATAACATTAGCAGATCTTTCAGTTCTAGTAAAATATCCAGTAAAGATAATCAGACTAAAATATATGAATGCAATAATCGCAAAGATCCACGGATTTATTAGATTCCTGAATTTATTTGTAATGTGAAATTGATTGAATAGTTCATCTAAGGCTTTTAATACATAGCGCGCAACGAAAAATGACCCTAGCCAAGATATCCAAAATCCCCAAAAGATTTCACCCATGAATATTAGTTCAATAGTAATTGAACTAACAGATATGAGTAGATAAATCAATATCGGACGTAAATAAGATGTTTTCCATATCTCTTTAAACAACAAAAGAACATTCCTTTTCGTTTATAAGTTTCATCTTCCAAATTTTCTTAGTTTTCGTATTAAACCTATTAGAAGGTTTGTTCTGGGAACTTCAATTTTATAATTCTCATATTGCGAAGCAAATTTAATTATTAGACGCTTTTCTTCAAACACCATAGATAGATATGCGGTCGCAAAGGCAATTATTGCCAAAATGTATGTTAATGGCGTTTGGACAATTAAGCACATTGAAAAAGCAATCACCATACCACCAGTATATTGAGGATGTCGTATCAACCCATAAATCCCATCATCTACTAGTTTTGTTGTATGAATGTATGATTTTCCCTTCGAAACCCCTCCTCTCTTTTTAAAAACAATATTTGGATATAATGCTCGTATTAAACCAAATATCCAAATTATCCACCCCATAATACCAACGATTTGATTATAAGATGGATTTTGAAAAATAAAAGCGGAAAAAAACAAGCTAATATATGCAAAACTCATTATTATAACATTTAAAGTTTCAATTAATCTAAAATCTTTTTTTTGTACCTCCTCGGTAGTATTCAATTAAATCCCCTTATCGAATATCTGCCTAACTCCAACTGGAATGACTTTTATAAAGATTAATGATGAAGATCAACTGTAAATTCAGTAACTCAAGGTGTTTTGAGGTTAAATGGCGTTCGTATCCATATTTTTTCGGGACTATATTGTTGATGAAGCGCCCTCATAATAAAAGATAGCTTTTTGATCATCTTTTTATCTGATTTCTGTCTTGTAATAGTATTTGTACGCTAGAAAAGCCATTACCATATAAGCCATGGTTTTTGGTATCATTAACATCCCAATCAGTGGGAATGTTTGAACTAACAGGATGACTGGGATGTAAAAAGTAAAAGAGATGACTATACAGTATCCGAAATTTTTATATCTAGAATCTTGATTGTTAAATCCATCACGAAGCATTAAAAACGCGATTGCTACACCAATTATTGTTAATGGTACATTACGTATCAAAGCCCAGTCATATGGTGCAACAAGGTTTCCCCATTCATTTTGTGGGAATATCATAATAATTAAACGAATAATACCAATCAACATTAATCCATAATAGAGTAAATCCTTGTCTTTGTTAAATTGTATTCGCCAAATATCTAGTAAAATCATATAGAAGAACGTTATTGTTATTGACGTTGAAAGAGCTCCCAATCCTACTAGTGTAGAATTTGCTTCCAATCCTCCACTAATATATGCTAGGATTCTGAATCCAACGTGACCAGTATCTCCCAAGGCTAGTAGAAAAAAAGCTAACCGAAATCTTTGTGGTATCCTTCTTTCTTCAGTTACTATTTTTCCTATTTTTCTTGTCATTAAGGCAACAATTATCCAGATGAACGTTAAATAGATCAGATTGAATCCGATTTCCATAAGAGTTTGCATGTCACCATTCATTTTATCTCATTTCCAAGGTTCAATTTCTCTGACAATTTTAGGAGTATAAATAGTCATTCGCCTATCTCTAGTAGAATGAACCTAGTAGCACGGAGGCTTACTTGGACACGTTTATGTTTTAGCTTTTCCCCTCTTAATCCATCTTCTAATGCTTTTGTTTTTCCTCATTTTCATTCCAAACAAAAACCGTAGAGTATTCTCTTCTCTTATAATAAGCAATAAGATGCTGATGCATACAAATGCCGATGAAAGGATCAAAAGGAACTTCATGAGAACGTCTAATTCCAACTGAATAATAAAGAAACCCAATACTATCAGAACAGTTTGATGCAAGATATAAAAAGGGAGGACTAATTCGTTGAGAAACTTACGATTTTTCGAATCCCTATTCAGATACCTATAGCCCAACCATAGGATAAACAATACACCACTCCAGGCAAAGCTTACTCTAATAACAAAAAAGAATACCTCAACATCTCGAAAGCGAAAAACTCCCTCGAGAAGGGATACGATTATCAAAAAAGTAAGTGTAATGGATATTGCCGTTAATCCGAATATTATTTTGATATGTTTACCAAGAGTTTCCATCAATTGTTGATTAAATGCAAGAATATATCCAAATATATAGAATAATAAATGAGAAAAAAGATTCCATCCACCGAACACGAGAGGGGTATCTAATAAGGCTTGGATTAGTTCAGAAACTAGTATAAGTACGGGAAACAAAAAAAGAACTCGCGGATTTTCCAGAAAAGACGCAATTTTTGCATGGTTCTTCTCTTTGCGTAGAAAGAGAAAAAAATTCATGGTAACCAAGGAAAATAAGAAAAGTATCACTAAAAACCACAGGTGATTTCCCAAGAGTGCAAAATTTCCCCCCCCAGTTTCATAAATGCCATTAAAGTATTCAAAAAGATAGAAATCTAGGAATGTGCCTGAAAAAGCGTCTACGTTCACACGTTCTAGATATATCTGTAAAGGGATATGTGATACTATTCCTACGAAAAAGGGGATCATTAGCCTAACAAATCTCAGGGAAATATATTTCCTGTTTTCTATATTTCGTTTTTCCATCACACGAAACGCTATGAACGTACTCAGTCCAGCTATAAAGAAAAACAAGGGCATTCCTAGGACAGTTAAAAATGCGTAAGTAAATGTTGATATATTTGAATCTACTACATTATTTTTTAGATGCCAAGGCTCACTACCGAAAAACATTGTTGAATGGTATAGGAAGACCAGTAGTATCGCGATGATTCTCAGCCAATCAAGATAATATTTTCTCTCACCTAATTCATCAGTCACTGTTTGTCCTTTCTCTTCAGAATTAATCATGAAATCACAGCTCTTTTTTTATTTACTCTATGCTAATGGAATTAAATTGTAAATCAGAAGTATAATACTATTTTGCAATTTGAAGACTTGTGAGTTATAAGGGTTTGTCGCAGAACGAAATTCTTCAACCGCCGAATAAATCTTTTAGTCTGAGCTTCAGGTTTAGAAATTTTTTTCTTTTACTCCTCTGATTTAAGAACTCTTGCCTACTGTGTCAAAAATAATATCATAAATCTCACCATTTTTAGTGAAATCCTCTTTGGTGTAATCTATGATATGATCAGCTCCTAGCGATTTCACCAGCTCTATTTTCGCGATTAGGTTTTTATTCAAAACTCAGTAGTACTGATTGAAAATAGATTCACTCTTTTTTCCTTGTTTCCATCCGCCAGAAGAAAATCCAAGAAAAAATAATCGCAAGGATTGAGATTATACCAAAAAAATTGAAAGCCTTGTCTACATCAGCACTTGTAACAATACGTTCATCCTTGGTCATTAAAAAGAAGTTTGTAATAAAAAAAACGCGGAAATAGCTTGAATATTCTAATATTTCCTCTGTGGCAAACCCCAAATAGATAGAACTGAAAATAAAGAATGGAATTACGAAAAAAACGAATATTGGAAAACCACTACCCATCCCGCTCAGGGATCTAAATTTCATAACTATAGTATTACCTAAGATGGTGATGGTTAAAGGTACAAGGGACACAGCAATTAAGATCAGAAAGGCAGTTAAAAATTGATCTGGGGTCATAGGTAGATCTTGTTGCCACATAATAAATGCTATTACACAGGCAATCCATGTAAAAATGCTTGTCACTATTAATACAATCAGAGCAGTAACTGTTTTTCCTACAAAAAGCTCGAAGCGCTTTGTAGATGAAAGTAAGATTTCGATAGCTGATTCATGGAGAAATAATTCTTGAATTACGACAATAGAAACTAGAATATTAATAATATAAGCAAAAAGGACATAAATCTGCAAAACATATCCAATGAACCATTGGTAGCCATTCCTATGTAAATAGATCTCTAACGAGGCCGTCTGTCCAGCAAAACTGACATACAAAAGAGTGGGGACAAAGCAGAAAACAAATAGAACTAATGTTCGGTTTGACAGTAAATAGCGAGTGGCATCATATTTTAAAATGATAAAACAATTTCGAATTGAAAACCATGTCTCATGGATAAAATTTCTAAGGAATATACTAACGTTGAACAAATTTATTCCTCTTTCTCGATCGGAAAACGTATTTCACGGAAATTGGTAAAATGTTCTTTATTGTGGGAAGCTGCAATAACAATATTGCCGTTTTCTAGATATTCTTGTAAATAAATTTTCAGTTTCGTCCTCATTTCCTGGTCTAAATTATCATAGGGTTCATCAAGAAGGAGTACTTTCGGTTCATTCAATAAGGCGGAACATAATCCTAATCTTTGGCGCATACCTTCGCTATAAACACTGGTATCTATATTACGCCATTTTGTTAGACCAAAATCGCCGAGTAGTTCTATAGCTCGTGTTTTAGGTTCCCTCATTCCCATCAATTTTCCCAGATAATTTAAGAAAATCAAACCAGATATTCCAGGATGAAATTTACATTCTTCAGGCATAAACCCGAGTAAGTTCAAAAGAGCTCTACTTCTTCGTCTGGTATCATGACCGTAAACGAATATTTTGCCTTTAGAAGGCATCAATAATGTAGCTAGTACTCGTAAAAGAGTGGATTTTCCAGAGCCGTTGGGACCTAGAAGGAGTACGGATTCACCTTCAGAGACGGTTAAAGACAAATCATCGATTACACTTACCTTAAGACCAACCCTCCAAATACGGAAATTTTTGCTGACATGTTGAATATGAATTTCTCCAGTCAATATTTTCATCCTAAGATAAGTGATTTTTGATTATCCTCCAAATGCAATAAGCTTTTTGAAGTATTCTCAACTAGTAAAAAGAACAATCAATTTGTTACGACCAAAAAAAAAGAAAGAGTTTTTCCGTCAATGAATAATTTAATCATAATGAAATCATATCACAAATTGATAACAATCTCATTAATTCTTCTCTTTCTTAGCGCTTTCTATCCCCTTCCAGAAGTCTCTGCGATACCTGTAACAAATCAGCGATTAATACCATTTATAGGGATGGTTGTAGATTATAGACTGAATGTTCTAATTGAAAATATACCCATCCCAGTTACAGCGAATTGGACGGTTACCTGGGAGCAATATAATAGTACAACCCCGAGTATATTTATCTCAAATTTAACAGTCAAATCCATGTATATCACCTTATTCACTTTTGTAGATCGTGAGTCAGGTATTATTATTGAGAATATTACATCAAGACGAGTTTTATTTGTTAATTTAACAGAAACGACGTTTCTGCGAAGATTATACGACATTTTTTATTCCCCTGATCGACCTAATTACTCCCCATTCTACATTAACACCACAGGAATAAGCATTGATGATCAGATCGAGATATACAGCTTTAATATGACTGTTGTTACTACAGATAAGATCTTAGTACCAGATTTTGGATATAGGAACGCTTGGGTTGTACAAGTAAATGCAACAGAAAACAATGCTGAACACTTTATTAGCTTGGTTTATGATAATAGAACTGGAGTACTCGTAGGAGGAAGGACACAAACTCGTTGGTTTTTGAGTGATGGATCACAACGAGAATTTGATGTGACGATCATTTGTCAATATACTAATGCTTTAGAAAGACATCTGATAATAATTGAAACAACCGAAATTTTGGTAGTTCTTGTGAGTTGTGTACCAATCCTCCCTTCCCTTATTAAGCTCTCGCGAATGAAAGAGATCAAAGGTGGGTTATAGAATATCAAGATGAGATCAATTGCCAAATATGGAGTTAGCTGAAAATTTGTGAAAGGATTCTTTCCTTTTCTAATACTCTGGAGGATTGCATTAAATCTTGGTTAACCGACATTTCATCAAACGTCGGGAAATCCAACTTTCATACGAGAAAATCTTTATTTTTCATTTATATAGGATTTTTAGGGGAATGTCGGGAAACTACGTTATTCAGCTTAGAAAAATTTCGTTTAATGTTGGATTAGTATCAGAATGTAGTATTTTCGTACGTAGAATGTCATTTAACGTTGGATAGGTCTATCTATTTATATAAAAAGGGATATAATTTTGGATATATCACTGATTAGATGAATAGCATCTTCA
>JAEOTQ010000168.1 GCA_016839785.1 Candidatus Hodarchaeota archaeon
AAACAGTTACAATACTTAAGCTAGGTAAAAACAATGTCATTTCCTCAGAACTTATCTCACAGATGGGGTCTAGAAGCCCGATTATTTGCGAACATTGGTACACTTGATTTGATTTCACGAACATATGATCGTGGGGAAATCGATTCGAGTACTTACCATAAGCAGCATAGAACCCTTTTAACTAGTATAATCGAGACACGCGCACAGTTGGAACAGTATAAATTTGATGTAGATCGATTTATTGAGGAAGAAGGTATCGCCCAGCTCTTTCCATCAGGCCTTTCCAAACTCAAGATGACAGAGGGAGCAGACGATAATACCTATAGTCAAATCGATTATTCAAATATCAAGAAACTCCCAACAATCGCTGCAGAGTTTGTAGCCAATGCTATCGAGCTACTAGACCTACTACATCTAGAGTCAATCGCGACCGTTGATCGAGTGTTACCTTACTTGGATGAAATCCACGATATTCTGGTTAGGGCACCAATGTATGGAGATAATCATTGGGTAACACAAGATATAAAACAATGGATAAACTGGATGGATAAACAGAAACCAGGTCAATTATTAAAATCCGATGAGATTAAAAAATTAGAGTTACAGGGTTCACGATGGCTTTCAGACTTCAGACGGGAGCTTAAAAACCTATAATTTTTTTTCAAAGGAGATTTGTTTTACCAGTTCGAATTAACATTTCCGTCCTTTCTTCAGCAATTTTAGCTAATTCAAATTCAAATTGCTTAAGCAATTCGAAATATTCCCGACCAGCTACCTTTTTACGACCTTCTTTTAATTCCTGTAATGCCCTTTTAGCAGCCAATTCATGAATTCTTAAATCTCGTAGTCTTTCTTCCAAAAATCCGTTGATAAAATCTGGAATATTCTCTGGACTCTTGTTCTTGGTATTAATAGAAGATGAGGGAGAACTCTTTTGGTTTTGAAAGTTCAATGCGGAAAGAATTTTTTCTTGATATATTTCTGAAGACCAATCACGGAAAGGTTCATTGATATAAAGATCACTAGGACGACCAAGATAGCTCAATTTCAGTGAGTCAAATATTCGTAGAAGAGTCCGGCCATCAGATTGAATTACAAAATCTCTTTTTATTGCCGTTATTAACAGCTTCTCTCTTTTTAGAAACCCAGAATTCTTTTTTTGGACATCCATTAATGCTTTGGGAGGGAACTCATCGTAAACTATTAGTTTTGAACTTAAAACATTGGTCCTTTTCTTTTGGAGTAAGACAATCCTGTCCGTAGTTATGATTAAATCGATAATAGACTTTCTAAAGCTATCGTTATGGAGATCTAAACTTGAAAAATAACCAATACCCAATTCACCAGGCATTAATACAAAACTATCAATACCTCGGGCTAAATTTTTTCGCATCTCATCAAAGAAATCACACTGTTTTTCCACCTGTTCTATAAGAGTGGAAATTATCTCAAGTTTCGACAATACAGTCTGATCAAAGCTTGCAATGTGTTTTTGAAATAGAGAGATTTGCAAGGATGAGTTTCGAAATGAATTTTCCGAAATAGGGTGACGTACTACATTGTGGTAGATTCTTTGAAGTTTTGACGCATATTCCTGAAATTCGTGCAACGTAAAATTTTCAATCTTTTTTGTCTCAAGAAAGATTTTATCGATCAAATTGCCAGGAATGAGAAATTGTTTGCGGAAGGAACGTAATCTTGACTCCAATTGGCCAGTTCGCTTTAAGAGAATAACAGGACGATATCCTACATGTTTAAGAGATCGCTTAAGATTGAAAATCTCTTCTAAAAGATCGGCTTTTCCATTTTTTATATGGTCAAATGCTTCAATATTGGGTGAACCACAAGAACATTTGAGTCTGGAACCAGTCATAAGTGATCGAGTTGCACATTGCTGACAAAAGGTTGCACCACATTCTAAACACTTGTGTACTTCTGAAGAGACGAGTGCTGAACCACAAAAGGAACAGTAACCCGTCGACTCAGAAGAAGACGAACTTAGACCCAAAAACGTTCCCTACCTACAACAACATGGTACCAGATATTTAAGTGAAGATAACACTACAGTAAGATGACAAGAAAGCAACGATAACAAGAGGTCGAAATCTGCTTCTGATTTGAATTTATGACAGACAAAAAGAATATTATCCCTGGTTCTTCAAGTAAAAGAATTTCCCAAATCTTCTATACCACCTATCATCAATACATGGTTCATATAGAAGAGATTTAACAAGAACAGAACAACAGGATTCTCTACTCGGAATTTTAGTATCGTATTGTAAAAAATTATAAATAAAGAACAACAAATTCTAATTGAACTCTCATAATTTTTGTCACGAGGAACAAGAAGATGGGTCTAAGACGTATAGAAGAGAAAATAACTCAGGAAGCGGCAATGAAAGTTAAGGGTAGTCAATTGGCCCTCTTGTCTCTAGATGAAATGAGTAAAAGAATAAGAAAATTGCATAAAGAGCTTCAAAAGCTCGAGTCTCAATATAAATCTGATATTAAAAAGAATCCTGACCTTGCTCAGAAGGTCATGAAATTAAGAGAGGAGTTAGGGCTTCCTCTTGCAATTGGAATATACGATGTCGGGAGTAAATCATCAATTAAATCACGATTGCAGGGAAAAGATGAGTACATTAACTATTTAGGCCTGAGAATAATAGAGATAGGTAAACAGACACGAAATAATACAGGGGGAATCTTGAGCGTCTCAGAATTAATATTAAAACTTAATGATGAAAGTAAAGGAATCGTTGTATCCATTTCTGATGTGAATAATGCTCTGAAACTTCTATCGTCAAACGGATTAATCCATCAAATTCGAAAACTAGCAGGAATCAAAATTATTGAATTTACTGACCCAGAACTATCACAAGATCATCAACGTTTACTAGAAATTGCTGCACAAGCTAATGGTCAGCTTTCAATGACGGAACTGGTTCAAAAAACGACTTGGACAATAGAACGAGTAGAAAGATCAGTAGAAGTCTTAATAGATAAAAATGTGGCGGTCAAATCTAATACCTTAGATGGAGTACTAATTTCATTTCCAGGTGTAGGGTAACCCCAACATATTAAACATCACTCCCCTAATTTTTTAATTCAGGGAATAACGGAGGTGAAACCTCCTCTTATTCTTGCTGAAAAGTCTTCTGATAGTATATAGAGGAGCACTATGGTAAGTCTTAAGAAGAACTCCTTGTTTACCTAGCTTAAGATATTTAACTGAAAGTAGATACTCATTTCAGATAAGCTAGAAGCGAGTTGAAAATACAATTGAAACGACTAAAAGGGTTCTTAACGGGATCAAAACCATCTTCATCAACTGAAACAAAAGCCAAGTTAAAAAGAACCATTAATCAAATGGAAATTAAAGTAAAAAATTATTCAAGGCAATCTGATGAACAATATGAGTTAGCGCGTCAACTGTTAAAATCTGGAAACAAACCTGGAGCTCATCAAGCTCTAAAACGACGTGAACTATATTTAACGCAAATGACGAATACTCATAGCAAGATAGCTAATTTACAACGTACTATTGATACACTGGATGTTTCAGCTGATAATGTTACGCTAACAGAGACTCTTGAACAAGCACAATCTGCAATTGAAACCAATGTTGCGGCAGCTTCCCCTGAAAGGACAGAAGAAGTAATGATGTCATTAGAGGATTCCATAGAAATGGTTTCAGACATGGAAGACAGCTTGACTGACACTTCTATAACAGAAATCGGAATGGATGTTGAAGCTGATGATCGCATATCTATGCAAATGGCAGAGTTAGAAGCGGAATTATCATCAGGTTCTCTTCCAGCAAGTGAACCAAGTATTTCTGCAACTCCTAGTTCTCCAATATCAGAAAGTAGTTCTGGAGAAAAACGGAAAGCGGATAAAAAGAAATTGGATGAGATGCGGAAACAGATTGAAGAAGGTTTGAGGTCATAAACATGGTTTTTGATAAATTTGGCCAATGGCTTAAAGGTGGAGGAAGTGGAGCTAGTTCAACACGGAAGTGGATTGTCCGACTTCGAATGGTTGAAAAGCGAATGATGCGTCAACGGAAAAAATTGCTAAAAGAAGAGAAGAGTATGCTGAAAGAAGTTGAAAAAGCCATAGAAGATGGTGATATGTCAACAGCACGACTTTTAGCAAAGGATGTTGCCAAAAACCGAAATATGGCTAGAGCTTGCCAACAGATGGCAAGTCGTGTTAAAGGGATAAAGTTCAAGTTAGAACAAGCAGCTGCAACACAAGCAATTGGTAAGGATTTGAAAGGACTTGTACGTACACTCCATTCGATGAATGCCGAATTAAAAATTCCTCAACTTGAAGGTGTTCTTCAACAGATGGAAATCGAAACAGAAAGAGTTGATATTGCGACAGAAGCAATGGATGAAGGATTTGAGATGATGACATCTGATGTAGAGGAAGATGAGATGGTTGATAAAATCCTTGGAGAGATAAGTGCATCTAAAGCAGCTACAGCTGATTTTGGTCTTCCCTCACCCGATATTCGATCCCAAGAATTACAAAAAGAACTGGAAAAAATAAAGAAAAGCTGATTATATCTCACTTTTCTTCTGAAGTAGGTAAATATGTTTACGTGGTGATACCATGGGTTCTCCTCTATTCGAAGCAGCTAAAAAGAATGCTAGCTTGGCTTATAAATTAGATCAAAGTGGACAAACTCAGCAAGCCGTCAAATATTATGTCTCTGCCGCAGAGCAGTTACAAAAACTGATCAATTTTACTGACGATCCAAATATGAAAAACCTCTATTATCATAAGGCAATGGAATACATTCTACGGGTAAAGGAAATTCGGGGAATTATTGAACCCTCTGAGACTCCGACTCCCTCATCCACTCCATCCCCAAAAAGTGACGAGATAGAAGCGGCTATCTCAAGTGTAATCGTACGAGAGAAACCAAACGTGAAATGGGAAGATGTTGCAGGTATGGAAGAAGCTAAACGTGCATTAAGAGAAGCAGTCATCTTACCTATGTCTCGACCTGATTTATTTAAAGGTGCACGTAAGCCGTGGAAAGGTATACTTATGTATGGACCACCTGGTTGTGGAAAAACTTATTTGTGCAAGGCTGTTGCTTCTGAAGTAGATTCAACATTTTTTTCAGTAAGTGCAGCGAATCTGATTAGTAAGTGGCTTGGGGAATCAGAGAAGCTCGTAAATGAGCTCTATGAACGTGCCGTCGAAGAAGCTCCCTCTATCATCTTTTTCGATGAAATTGATGCATTAGCTGGAACACGTGGCGGAAGTTCCGAAGGAGAAGCCATGAGACGCGTGAAGACACAGCTTTTACAGGCTGTGGAAGGTTTTGCTACAGGCGATGAGCTACTAGTAACGGTTGGGGCTACAAATACACCCTGGGATATAGATGCTGCAATGCGTAGACGTTTCGAACGACGGGTATATGTCACACTTCCAGAAAAAAAAGCAAGAGAAGTTATGTTTTCTATTCATACAAAAGGGATACCTATGGGTACGGATGTTGATTTTAAAGCGTTAGCTGAAATTACAGGAGGATATACGGCTGCAGACATCGCTTTATTATGTCGTGAATCCTTAATGCAACCCATACGGGAGTTAGACGCGGAAGGAGCTTTAACCGATATGACTGTGCAAGTACGTGCTCCCACCGCAGATGATTTTCATAATGCAATGATGCATATTCGTCCCTCAGTTGCTCCGAAGGAGCTCGCACGATACGACGAATGGCGAGACAAATTTGGAGGGTAGAAAACACTCGTCTATCTTTACCAATTTTTGAGTTGTCAATGGATGGCAGAATTACAACGAAAGAAGGAAAAGGTCGACAAGAAAAAAACATCGGTTGACGTACTTGAAGATGTACTTCAAGAAGTAACAACAGATAAACCAAAACCAACGAAAGTAGAATTGCCGAAAATCGAAAAAAGACCTTCAATTAGTTCTCTACCTAATTCCCAAATCCACACACCAATATCTAAGGCTGAACAGTCGATATCCAAGACATTTGAAAAGATTTCATTAGCTGAATTGAAACCTGGAATGGTTCATCCAAAGGTGAAACCGATATTACCAGGCTGGGTATCGAAACCTTGGCGATGGATGATTCCAGAAGATCCTGATTTGAAACAACAATGGTTACTTACTTGGGGGGATTTCTTACTCGCATTTGCTCGAGTGTTAAATCAACATATCCTCGATCTTCAGGAAGTTAGCTTGGTATACCCATTTCAAAATGGAGTCCTTCAAAAAAAGCTTTCTCTCTCTCAACTAAAAGCTATTTCTGAATATTTAATTGAGCAGGAAAAAGCTTCAAGGTGGGATACAGATGAAACACGACTTAGGATTTACTGGAAAACTCTTAGTTCTTTTGCTGAGGAAATTTTCGATTATTCATTCCAAAACGGATTTGAAATGATCACACTTTATGATATGGTCAAAATGAACCAATCTTGGTCATCTCTTCCACCCAAGGATCTCGCTATAATTATGAAACTAATGGTAAAGTCAAAGAAAGCTACATGGGCGGACTCAGAACAGAAAACAATAGAATTTGTATTTTTTTGATGCATCAATTCAAGTGTAAAAGACAACTACAAAACTTCTTAACATCGTTTTTTACTGGATAAACTGTCACTTAATTGCAGAAAGGATTGATAAAACAAGGAGTTTCTTCAAATGACAACCCCTATACAAGAAGAAGAATTACTCACGCCTCTAGAAGATTATTTAAAAGCTGGAGTTCATATAGGAACGTCTAGTGGAATGAAAAGCATGGATTGGGCAATCTATCGTACTCGAAGCGATGGGCTTTACGTCCTAGATGTCCATAAAACTGATGATCGTATACGTACAGCCGCAAAATTCCTTGCACGTCAAGATACGTCCCGAGTAGCTGCATGTAGTGTAAGAGCCTATGGAGTATATCCAGTAGAAATGTTCTGCAAAGTGACAGGAGCAGTTCCAATTACTGGAAGATTTATTCCTGGAATTTTTACGAATCCAAATATTAAGGGACGATACAATTATATTGAACCGACCAGTATATTAATTACCGATCCCCACTTTGATCATCAGGCTCTAAAAGAAGCCTATCGGGTGGGAATCCCTGTTATATCTCTAGTTGATACAGATAATACTATAAAGAATATTGATCTAGCAATTCCATGTAACAATAAAGGACGGAATTCTTTAGCTATGATATTTTGGTTGCTAACCAAAGAAATTCTTCGTGAACGTGGTGAACTAACACCAGAAAAAGATGCTCAGTTACGAGTAGAATTATTTAGAGCCCCACGTGGCCGACGTCCCATGAGCGACGATGGATTCTAACAGGTGAACCAATACTATGATGATTCCAATTCGATGTTATACCTGCGGTAAAGTTATTGCTCATCATTATGAGGAATTTTTAGATGGCCTAAAGGCTGGTAAGGAAGCATCAGAGTTACTAGATTCATTCGAATTGAAACGATACTGCTGTAGAAGAATGTTAATAACACATGTCGAGCTCATTGATGATATTCTTACTTTTTCAAGCCCAATTCGTTAATTTCAGCCCCGTAGTGTAGTGGCCCATCATAGAGAGTTCTATATTACGAGTTAGCTTGTTGTAGAACCGTGAAGAAAGTCTCTCTGACCTCAGTTCGAATCTGAGCGGGGCTATCTCAGAAGGAATTCCTCATGGTACGACAAATCGGTGTTCTAAGCCGAAGTAAAGACTATTTTCCGACAACCAAACTGCTTGAGGACATTAATCAAAGATATACAGTTTCTGGTGTTTTCTTATCGACACAATATGTTTTTCCATTGGTCAGTTCTTCAGGAGTTGATGCTCGGTTTGCGAACCAATCATTACTTCCTCTATTGGGAGTTGTTCCACGTATTGGCAGATCTCAGACAAATCTCGGTTTAATATGTTTGAATCATTTTCAATTAATGGGCATTCCAAGTACTCTTTCAGCAGAAGCGCTGTTTCTTTCAAGGGATAAATTTCGTTGTTATCAAACATTATCAAAAATAAAAGGAATTCAATTGCCCAGAACGATCCTAATAAACAACTCATTTCAAGTGGATCAATTGTTAAACGCCTTTAAATTTCCAGTTGTATTGAAATTGCTTGATGCAACACGAGGGAGCGGAACTATGTTGGCTCCTAATCCAAAAACCGCAGAAGAGATCGTCGAATCATTATTTATGCGATCTTCAGAACCAATTATGATCCAAGAATATTTGCAGCCCAGTTCACAATATAATGCATCGCCCTCTGCTGATATACGAGTAATTTACATAGGAAATGAGATAATCGGAAGCATGAAACGAGTTGCTCCAAAGGGAGAGTGGAGGACAAATTTTGCCCTCGGAGCACAATGTGAAACATATCAATTATCATCTGAAGATGAGGAGCTCATACATCAAATTGCAGAGAGAATTGGCATTGAAGTAGCTGGAATTGACTTATTTCCAACTCAAAATGGCTCCTATGTCCTTGAAGTTAATGCCTGCCCTGGATGGAAAGCATTTGAAATGGCTAATCCCGAGATAAATGTGGCTAAAAAAATAATCGATTATTTATTGACCAAAATACGTCGGTAGAGAGAAAACCTAATATATCCCTTGAAGAAATTTCCTCAACCTCTGGAGTTTTCACTATCAAATTTTGGTTATAATAACTAATTCCACTGATAGGATTTATGATGAATAGAACAAACGATTTCACTCAGCTAAATGTAGCAAAAGAGCTACGAGCTCGACTTCAAGAGGAGTTTCCTAGCATGATGGCACTAGCTGCGACATCTCCTGCGGAAATTATGAAGCGATGTGAAGTTAGCAAGTCTTCAGCGGAACGAGCAGTCAATCAGGCAAGAAAAATCATTGGAATGAACCAACCGACAACAGCTGCATCATTATTGAAAAAAGAATTAGACAAACCAAGAATTACGACCTCTTCACAGTCATTAGATGATATATTAGGAGGAGGAATATCGGTTGGATCTATAACGGAGTTTAGTGGAGCCTTCGCAACAGGAAAAACTCAAATATCTTTTCAATTATGTTTAAATGTTCAACTTTCAATAGAAGAAGGCGGATTAGAAGGGAAAGCATTATTTCTTGATACAGAGAATACTTTCGCACCTGCTCGTGTAGCAGAAATGGCCTATTCCTATACAGATGATCCAAGGAAGTATTTACAGAATATATATGTAAGTCGAGCCTACAATTCAGATCATCAGATACAGCTCATAGATAAGGCGGACAATATAATTGAGCAAAATAATATACGTTTAATTATTATAGATTCCATGGCCTCACATTTTCGTGCTGAATTTCCTGGCAAGGAAAATCTTCCACGACGTCAACAAACATTAATGGCTCACGCAGAAGCTCTCCAGCGCTTAGCGGAATCGTACAAATTAGCGGTAATAACTACTAATCAAATTCTTAGTAATCCCGATAACCTGTTTTCAGGAGCGAATAATTTAGAACCCGCATTAGGTTTTGCATGGGGTCATAGGCCAACACATAGAATATTATTACGAAAGTCTAGAGGGACTGCACGTATCGCTCGTATATTTGACTCTCCTGAATTAGCAGAAAGAGAAGCAGTCTATCATATTACTCCTCAAGGCATCCGTGATGGTCCTCCACTTGATTATTAATTAGATTGGAGTTATTTTGCTAATAAAAAGAACCATAATCCTTTCTCAAACCAATATTTGAGGGAGTAAAGATGGTTTTTCCACAACCTAGTCAATAAAATAAAGAAAACAATCAAATAACTGAGGAATCAGATTGAGTCAATCAAATGGAAATTCTTTCAGCTACTTCCACAAGCTAGTAGACGTTAAATTAAAGTCCCCAACAGTTGTTATCCAAGGATTACCTGGTATGGGGCTCATTGGAAAGATCGCGGCTAATTTTTTAATCGATCAATATGATGGAATTGAAATAGCACGTGTTTATAGTTCATTTTTCCCTCCTGTTGTCCAAATTGACAACGAACAAGGAGTGGGTCAACTAGCCCGAATGGAAATTTATGCAATCACAAAAACCTCTCCAAACTTATTAATATTAACAGGAGATGCTCAACCCCACGATATTGGTATTATTCAAGTATTAAACGAAGTACTGGATTTCGTAATAAATCTAAAAGCCGAGACGGTCGTGTGTTTAGGTGGATTGAGAGCATTGGAAGAAGGTCCAGAAGTGGCTGCATTCGGATACAACAAGGAAACTATGAAATGGTTAGAGGAGTATGACATCACTCCATTAAAAGGAGGAGAAATAACGGGAGCAGTTGGAGTTTTCTCCGCATTAGCCGCTGAAAAAGGTTTACGAAGTTTTGGTTTACTTGGAAAATTAACATTAGTTGGTACTGATCCATTAGCAAGTAAAAATCTCCTGAAACGATTAGCAAAACTCTTTTCTCTTGATTATAAGTATGATGATTTGGATGGTATCATCGAGGAAGCAGTCCAGAAAAATGACTTACTCCATCAAGCGGAAGAAGCAGAAAGCGGATCAGATGATGACAGCTCTCGTGGACCCAGTTATTATATTTAATTCAATGGGAAAATAGGTTATTCTCTTCAGCAAATTGAATTCTTCTTCGAAATAGCTCAGTGATGGCAAAGGATACTACAGTCAATGCTAGCATAAATAGTAATCCACCAACTGGCGATTGGAACGTATCTAAAAGTGCACCGAAGATCGTGGGGGAAATAGAGCTAATAATAAGCCCTAGTGAAAAAACAAGTGAATAGAAAAAGGTTCTATCACCCGCGGGGACTAAATCAGCCTGTAATGCTTGTAATGTTCCTCCCGCTAGATAAAATCCAATAGCAAATAGAGAAAATCCGAGAATAATCACTAGAATTTCGGGAAAACCCAGAGTAATTACAATAAGCCCAGTAATTGCCAGACTAGAAATGAGTGCCGAAATTAGTATTATTCTGATTCTCCCACGTGGACCCAAGCGATCAGAATTGATTGCTCCATAGATATCAGAAATAGATCCTAAAAGGAGAATAAAACTGGTTATAACTCCTGCATTGAAAGCTTCGACATGATAAAAATTCTTCAATAAAGTGGTCGTAAAATAGCTGATAGAGCGATAAACTCCACCTCGTAATGCACTTATTAAAATAATTATAGCTAAACTCGTTATAATCCACTTTCGGTGGGGAGAGGAGCGAATGGAAGTACTGCTCTCCAACTCACTGACAGTTTTTTCTTTTTCTCTTGATTTCAATAGGGATTCAAAGTTTCCAATCAAATTTTCAAGTAAAATCCAAGAAATGAGACTAAATACAAGAAGAATGCAAAACACACCAAGGAGGAAAAAGGTCGATCTCCAAGTGAAAAAAAAGATAGCTAAAGTTAAGGTGCTAATGGGACTAACAGCGGTTCCAATCACACCTGCTGCATGGTTGATAGCCATGGCTTTTCCCCGATTGCGATCTGAAAAAGAATTTGCGCAGACCCCTAATCCCACAGGATGATAAGTTGTACAGCCAAGACCAAGAATAATATTACCAAAAAACAATCCCAAGAAATCATTGGCCATCGAAATCCAAAAACTTGAGACAGCAAATAGAAAGATCCCCATAAGGACTATGAAAAATCCTTTAGCAGCCTTTTTTCCTAAATATCCAATAAGTGGAGAGGTCAAAGCCATGATTAATGACGGAAGAGACCCTAATATTCCCATCTCAAGATAACTGAGAGGAATGTCCGTAATAATCAGAATGAGCAAAGCTGGAAAGGCATACAACAACACATGATGAATAAAGTGGGATATTGACATAAATCCGAGCAATTGGTGGCGAATATTCAATGACAAATCAGGGACCTCTTGGATAAGAAGGAATAAAGGGATGTAGTGTAGGAGAAATTCAACCTCGTTTTCTGAATTTGACTAGTTTAATACCCATGCTCGGAAACGAAATTACGTCTCATAAGATGAGCGAATTTTTTAATTATTTGGGTATGTATCAGGAGAATTTCGGATGAATTATCCTTCAGGAATAGGATTAATTGGCTTAAGAGGTTCATCCACAAAATAAAAAGCTAATCCTCCAAGTACTCGCAAAACCATCACTACTAAAACAAGAGAGTAGATAGTTGGCCACTTACCTAAAACTGGAATCAGTAGTTCTGTCACAACACCCATAGAAAAAGAACCCAGGAAAGTAACGATACCCATAATTAGCTGATAAGCTCCTACGTATCTGCCTTTAGATCCATCAGGAGCAGAATCAATGATATATGCTGTCGTGGTTACAAAATACAGTCCATACCCGATTCCACCAATAAAATTCCCAATAGCAAGTTCAACCCAATTTCTAGAAAAAAAGAGCACTAATGGTATCAGAAACATAATTCTACGGCCATTGAAACCAATCTTCTTACCGTATTTGTCAATCAATTTGCCGCCAATTGATAGTGAAAAGATTTGACATGCCATATGGACAGCCCAGAGAAAACTATATTGACTGGGAGTAGTATAACGTTCACGAATAAATCCGAAAATAGGCCATCCAGTTGACATGCTGAAGTCCATACAGGCACTAATTAGCACAAAACGAGTAAAAGTAGGATTCTCTCGAAAAGGAGCTAATATGCTTCGAAAGGAAAATCTAGTATGCTTTTGTGTTGGCCTACCGTTAGATGGAGAGTGTGAATGTACCTCGAGATCAGAATTACCATTTGGATTGGTTTCTCGCAACCAGAACCAGGAAATAAAGCCGGCGAGAAGAAATCCTAAGGCACCAATACGATAAATCAGCATATACTGGGTCGTATAATCTGTGGAAAGGAATGGAATGATCCACCCCGAAATTAAAAAGACCACCATAGTGAAAATAACGGTTATAGTAGTAATACGACCAATGTAAGATCCTCTAGTACTTTCATGAGAAGTATCACCTAAAAATGCTATCCAGGAAGGGGTAAAAATACTAAATGCTAAGGAATAAATGATCATGGCGACCAGTAAGATTAGAGGATCTGTGATCATAGGAAATAAAAAGCTCATAATGGCTGAAATAAAGAGCCCGATAACTAAAAATGGTTTTCTACCATATTTATCACTTAGTCGACCAAAGGGGAGTTGAACCGCTAATTGAATAAGGTTTCTCATGCTAGTAATGATTGATAGAAGAATAGGAGAAGCACTAATAAATACGGCATAAATTTGGGAATAAGTGGCAACTATAAAATGACCCGTGTCTTTTCCAATAGCTATCCCATATATGGTGCTTCCTTTGTTCTTAATACATGGTTCCTCCTGGGTTATAAGGTCTAAAGGAGGCTTAATGTCAGAATTAGTCACGGTCTTCTCGAAGAAAGGGAAAAAGTGTGAAAGGAAATAGCTTCTTCCCTAAGGGTATTTTAAAAAAAAAGATGAGGGATGAAAAAATGATTCATCCATAATTTTACTAACTTTTCTTCTTTCGATGGAGTACCAGTAGTCCAAGGGTACATGAAATAATAAGAACCTGAAAACTTGGAGTAGAAGCTGTGGTAATGACAATATCAATTTCTCCAGAGAGTGGCCCTTCACCGATAGCGTTTTTTGCGCTAATAGCATAGAAAAATGAATTATCAGGAGTTGAAGGATCGGTATACTCTGAGACCACACCAAGAGTTGTGAGTAGACTCAAAGACCCTGATTCAGTCCCACGATAAATAAGATAATTAGTAATCGAAGAACCAGCATCAGTTGCAGGAGGAACCCACGTTAACTTGACTCCATTCGCCTCAAGGGAGATATTAATATTCAGTGGTGCACTTGGAGGATTTAGCTGGTAATGATAGGCCCAGGTCTCATTGAGATAGGTAGTAGGTGCACCCAGTATCCTTCCGCCGAAAAGAATCATTTTATCAGCAGAATAATCATACACCAGTGAGGAATGCGATGTGGCATGAGTTGGGGAATTCATATCGGTCCAGGTGAGAGTATTGTAATCAAAAGCCCAAGTATCAACATAGTCTGTTGGTTTTCCTCCAACAGCTTCTGTTCCACCAAATAAGATAATTCTATCAGATTCATTATCATAGTCCATTGCAGTCACCCAACGTGGGGTAGGTGCTTTAGTCGTAATGATTTGTGTCCAAGTATCCGTATTGTAGTCATACGCCCATGTTTCATTCTTAAAGCGGTTAGCTAAAGGTTCAAAACCACCAGTCGAGCCACCAAAAAGAATTGATTTATCTGATTCAATATCATAACCAAATCCATTATCTGCCACCTTAGAAGGTTTAGTAACAGGATTCATTTGCTCCCAAGTATTTGTATTATAATCGTACGCCCATGTATCATCAAAAAATGGTGCATTAGTAATGGAAAGATCCCGAGTATAACCTCCGTAAAGGATCACCCGATCAGATTCGGTATCATATACCATACTGCAAGCTAATCGAGGAGAAGGCGCAGTACTAGGTGACATATTTGTCCAGGTATTGGTATTCGTATCATATGCCCAGGTTTCAGGAGGGGCCTCTGTATATGTACCTCCACCGACTGCACTAACTGCTCCACCAAAGAGAATTATACGATCAGATTCAGCATCATATGCAAGACCAGGATTGGACCGACCTATAGGTGAAATGGCTGGAGTTACATTTGTCCAGGATGCGGTCGTAAAATCAAAGGTCCAGGTATCAGTATAGTATACAAAATCTTCTCCAGAGATAATTTCTGGGAATCTTCCACTAAAAAGGATGGTTTTTGCAGACTCAATATCATAAGTCATCAGCTCATTACCTGTACGACTCCAAGGCGCACATGAAGGGTGTAATTGCACCCAATTCCCAATAGATTCTTCAACCGTACTAGTTTCAAAAATAGTTTGGGTGATAACAACTTGTCCTTGAAAAGATGGAAAAAAAACAAGGAAAGAGATAACCAGTACACAAAAAATATAATAGAATTGCAACTTCATTGGTTCTTTCGTATTAGAAAGAAAGGACATTAGCATTCATCTCCCATACTCAAATTTCAAAATCTCGGAATTACATTCTAGTATGAAAAATAGGTATAAAAAGGATACTTTCTCTAGTAAAAAACGTAATAAATTACAAAAAGCACAAGAAAATACAGAGAAAAACAATTTCCTTAATAAAGTCAAATGTAAAAGTACAAAAAAGGTGGGAAAGGGAAAATGGGGCACCCGGCGCAGCAGAAACAGTATATAAGTGTTGCGAAAAGGTTTATAAAGGAGGAAAAAGGCGTTGTAGTTAGTGGTGATTGAGGTCAGGCGCTCACCCTAGGTGGCAATTAATTTTCCCCGCGGTTTTAGCAAGAAAGAGAATTCTCTCGCAGTTAGTTCTCGCAGGAAAGTGAGAGAACAATATCGTAAAGAGTTTAAAATCCCAATACGGAAGGCTAACGCCCCGACCAGGCAATCACAAGTTTGAGAAGGAACGCTCAGGAATGGCATCTATGAAAGAAGCAAAAGCAAAACCACAGAAAAAAGGCCAGGCAGAAGACGAGGAAGAAATCCTCGAATGTAAAAACTGTGGATCGACAGATATCGTAGCCGATGAAAATCGAGGCGAATTAATCTGTGAAAAATGTGGTTATGTGCTGGAAACACGACTGATAGACGAAGGCCCCGAATGGCGAGCATTTAATAGTGAAGAACGCGATAAACGCAGTCGTGTCGGATCGCCAAGTACATTTTCAGTCCATGATAAGGGATTATCCACTATTATAGGATATGAAAACCGCGATACATTCGGTAATAAACTCACCGCCTCACGACGAGCACAAATCTACCGCTTACGGAAATGGCAGATACGAACCCGAGTGCATAGCTCGATGGATCGAAATCTAGCATTCGCCATGTCAGAAATGGATCGATTGGCCTCACAACTCGGAATACCACGAAATGTGAAAGAGACATCCGCAATTATATATCGGAAAGCAATCGAAAAACGACTCGTTCGCGGACGCTCAATAGAAGCGATGGTCGCCGCAACAATCTACGCATCAGCACGCGTACGTCGAGTCCCACGAACACTTGATGAAATCGCCAAAGAATCACGGATAACCAAAAAAGAACTTGGCCGGTGCTATCGACTCTTATTACGCGAACTATACCTAAATATCCCATTAGCGAGCCCAATCGATTATCTCGTCCGCTTTGGAACAGAACTAAGACTTTCTGGCGTATGTCAACGAAAAGCTGCCGAAATATTAAAACGCGCAAAAGCTGGCGGATTGACGGCAGGGAAAGACCCAACGGGCCTAGCGGCTGCAGCAATCTATATCAGCGGAATAATCAACGGGGAACGAAGGACACAACGGGAAATTTCAGAAGTGGCCCACGTTACCGAAGTTACTGTGCGAAATCGCTACAAAGAGCTTGTACGTAAGCTAAGTATCGAGATTACCGTTTAGAAGGTATCTCCTCCCCTTTTTCCTCCTTTCCTTTTTTTAACCCCTTTTTTTGCATGAAGACGTTATTTCTGATTTGAAAACAGACTCTTTCTTCTAAATTGTTACTTTTGTCTGAAATCTGGGTGTTTATAACTGCAATCTGTGTAAACTAGAAAATTGGGAAGTAAATGTAATGCCAGATAATGGAATGCCCTCTAAAATTACTGAAAGTAGAGTATCAGTAGATTTTGACGAGTTTACAGCTGAGGATCTGATATTTGATCCCCACCCCTCAATAGATGACCGATCCTTTGTTCAAGAGGTGATTGTTCAACATCAACAAAATGATGATGGAACTTTCTCTTGGATAACCCCTCTTCCAATTAATGATTCTAGACAAGTTAAATTCTTTTTGGATAAAATTTTAAGTCAGAAATCACATCCTCGTTTATTTAGAGGAACAGTTGAGTTTTATATATTCTTTAAGTACGCTATTGATATTGATAAATCATTGGATGAGATTATCCTCAAACTTGAAGAGCTTACCAACTTGGTTCAGACTTTACAGGAATGGATTAGAAGTAAACAAGCTCAGCTTCTTTGTGATGATCATGGTTCCGGAATATTAAGTTTTTTGGTGACCAACGAAGTTTTTTCAGAAGCTTGCACCAAATTTTCTTGGACAATAAACGAAAATGAGGTAGTAGTTCTAGCTCAGAAATAAGATCTAAATAATGCCTTTGTATTTAGGTTTTTATAAATAAAAAAAAAAGAGGGGAATGGGAATGACCTCACTTACCAATGAAGTACCCACGCAAATCCTGTCGCTTATAGAGCTGCTTTTTAGAGCATCCTATAACTCGGGAGACATTCAATGCACTTGGTTTGATCCCTTGTGCGTTGAGTTCCTCAATGGCTTCTTCAACCATTGAAGTAGTGATATTCCTCCGTTTGTAGGAGTGTGCGTGAGAACGATCATTATACTTCTCATTGAACACTTGAATCAAGTGCTCAGAAGTTGTACAATGAGGGACATACCAGCGTTTAGGCCGGTAAGAGGTTCCATCGTCCTTGAGTTCCTCATGAATGAGGTTCATGGTACGATGGAGAGTTCCCAACCGTCTATTTAGGATATATGGTTGGATCCCTTCAAGATATGGTCGAAGAGCGGGATGAACGCGCAGCTCATCCGTAGAGTAGATATTACCATCCTCCAAGATCTGAAGGATAGTGGTGCATACATGAACCGATAACTGTTGGTCTAATTTCCTCTCTGCTGAGAAGGAATTAGCAACAGCTAAGAGTTTAGAATGCTTATGCCAGAGACCCAATAGTGGATCACGGACATAAAGAGGTGCTACATCATAAAGGAAGGCTTGTATACCCTCTTGACGTAACTGAAAACTATGGACCCCATCACGTTTACTTCGATACCAATCGGAATGATCATATCCCAACTGATCGCATAAACGCATAATGAGGTGAAGGATTCCCAATTCTTTCTGTGTAATAGATATATCCGCACCAATACATCCATCATCTACAATGAAAGCGGCGAGGAATTGTACTTTCCAATCTCGATAACGAGCTGGTAAATTGAGTACAAAGTGAAGAAAGGAAGGGGTCCGAAGGTCACGAAATGTGATCCCTCGAATAGTTCCCAGCATAGCATAAACTAATGCTTTGGGATATATCATCCTGTCATAATCTATAGTAGGATCACGACTCAGATGAGAGAGAAGAGTTCGCATGGGACCCTGATTTTCGGGGAGTTGAATCCACCGTAGATCAGGATTTTTGCGAAAATGGACATTGCCGTCACCGGCAATGTGAGAGAGTATTCGCCAGGCATAGATATCCATGACGAATGGGAATGTGAGGTACTCCAGGTCACCTCGTTTTGAAAATCGAACCGCTCGCGCGTTTCGCTCAACCTGGTTAAGGTCCATCTCTGCATACAGGCAGAGACGTTCGAGATTCGGTACCACGATCGATTGATCTGGGGAATCCCGGATATTGGATAAGATTGTCCTACTTATCCCAATCTCTCGACTCAATGTCGACAGATTGATTCCTTTCAACATGGTTGAAAGGGTAATCCAATCCTTTTTGCCCAACAGGACATAGAGATTGGTAAACTCCCAAAGAGACACCTCCTGGAAGGTGTACTCTTCAGGGACGACCGGCCATGTGGCCTCTGGGAGGCCTGTTATGACACGGTCAGGAAGTGGGGTCTTTGCCCCAGCTTTCCTAGAGGGAGGGGTGTGTTGTGACATCGTCATTTCACCACGTGTAGAGTGTCTACCTGCCTCTTCCATGTCACCATGGACGAGGACCATGCCCGAGGGCTTCTCAGAAAAGACATGTCTTGCGACACCTCTTCTCTGAGGAGATACGACCTTGAAGGGGTCGTGTCCCTGTGGTAGTTGGGTATGGCTTTGAGTTAACACTCTTCTGGTGACTGACACACTCTCTCTGGCTAGTTCCTGACCATGTGTGTAAGTCGGATTTCTCTCTTTGTGATGTATACGCTGTTGTTGTGGATGTTGTTCTTCTTCCGTATTCCCTTCATTGGATGTTTTTGTTTCCCTACAAAAGAATTGCCTGTCTTGTGACCCGATCCAACTTGGAGAGTCGACGAGGCCAGCATTTTGTTGATGGATAAGTTGTGCTGGTTGGTGTTGGACGTGATTTAGTGATTGCCTCTGCGATGTTCGCGGGCTTAGAGCACTAGGGTCCGTACCGTGAATCAGGGTTTTTTGACTTCGTCCTTGGGCTTTGTCCTCCTGATTCTGTTCGGGATACAGGGCTAGTTTCGTCACGGGCTGAGGTAGATGGGTGTCTCCAAGTATCGATGACCAAGAACCATTCCTCTTTTCGCCTCGTGTGTTTTTAGCCAACATCGGTTGTTCACCGTGTTTTTTTTTCCACATGCCTTTTTTGTGCAAGTGGTAGGCAAGTACTGGCTTCCAGCACTTTCTACATATGGTTGTGAATTTTAACATGAATGGTCGTTCACAATTCCACTTTCCATATTGCCTGTTGGTACTAAATTAAGAACCATCTAGGATTGTTCCCACCCCTTTTATACTTGTAAAAATTGGTTGATATTCCATTTTGCTCCTCGAAATTTTATGGACTCACGTACTTGGATTTTCGAATATAAATATCATCTACCCTTATACATTATTGATGAGTGAAAAGCAATGAGTGTACACACCTCTTCGGTTTCTTCGAATAAATCTCAATTCCCTTTGGATGACGCTTTTTCAGAATGTGCCAAGATTTCCATCCCCGGGGATTCCTCTTTTCCCGAACGTCGTCCAATTCCTACTTATTTAAAGAGTTTAGATTATAAATGGAGAGGAGGATGGTTTTGGCAATGGCCAGTATTAATTGCTGGTCCAAAAGGGGCAGGAAAAAGCCTTTTTCTTGCACAATTGATTGCCTCTACTCTCTTAAGCTGTCGAAAGCCTTGGCAGGTTCTCTATTACGACTTTAATCTAGATTATCAAGCCCAACGCATTCTACGAGTGTTAAAAATGCGCTCTCAAACCGCTACTCCTGCCTCGTATCTTAGTCGAATTGACAAACTCACACTCCCCTCTAAGATTTGGAATGATTATTTCTTTTATCCTATAGTGAAGCATTCTATGCTTGCTACCTTAGTTCTTGATGGCTGGAATACTTTTTTCCCTTCTGTCGATGGATTGAGAGGTTTTGCAGAGATTGCTAGAAAAAAACAAATGGGCTTACTGGTGACTATGCGTGGTGATCTTGATGAGCTGCTTAAATCTACCCCCTGGACCTCCATTCCCTACTTCATGTATATCACCAAACAGAAACATAAACAGCACAGGATTCGTCTGTGGCAAAATTCCCCTACTAGTCAGATCTATGATCGTGTAGTGGAATTTAAAGGGTATTTTATAGAATTTCGATCAAAAAAGAAAGAAAAACAAGCTTCGAAGCCCCGCTTACTTACAGTTTATGGTGCTTCCCCTTCCACGAGGGATTAACAATATATTCAGAAGCTTTTCGTCTTTCTGCAGCGAGTTCGTCATTTTCTGACCACGATTTACCCTCTGAAATTCGTGCTCACTTTCCGTTTCCCTCTTTTCGTCCTGGTCAGGCACAGGTCTTAGCTTTAATCGCTGCTAATCCACGGATAGCTATCAATGCGTATACAGGTTTTGGCAAATCGGTGATTGCTTTTGCTGCGCTTTGGGAGCAAATGAAAAGCGGTGATTATCAGTTATGGTGTTTTTCCAAGACCAAAGCACAGCTTCGTTCGGTTTTTCTCAAGACCCTGAAACAATTCTATAGTCATCCTCCCGCTGATCAACTTACTCTTCTTCCTCTGATCGCCAGTAAAGATCTTTGCCCTTTATCTCACGAGGCGGAATGTTTTCATTGTTCCCAGAAAAAACGAACTCGTTTTTCATCACTTAAGACTTTAAAGGAGGTTCTTCCCCATCTTACTCTTGCTCAATGCCCGAATACTTTTGATGGTTTTCGACAGCTTTTATCTCCTTATGGTTGTCCCGCCCAGGTTATTAGACGGTTGCTCCCCCAAATAAACATCATTTTATTACCTCAGGGATATCTCGAATCTCAGCAGTTACGCTTTTCATTAACTAAGTTCTTTTGGAATGCTTATTATTTTGGGTTTCGTTGGAGTCACCGTTTCGCCATTATCGATGAAACACATAATTTCGGACCCACAATTGAAGCAGAGGTTAATAGGGATCATCTCGATCGTGTTCAATCCATAGGAGCCTTTCCCGTTGTGGAAACTCTGCAGAACTTGTGTCAAAAACGTTTAGGTAGAGTCACTCGGCCTCTTACCACGGATCGTACCCAGGCAGTCAAAATCGACTCTTTTCTTCAGCAAAAAGGTATTCGTCATTCTCTTTCACCTGAGGATCTTGCTGCTTTCCATGCCGTCCGAACCTTCCTTCTTCGTAAAGGTCAATATTGGGTTCATACTAAGGAGGGATTAGTCCAGTTCGATCCTTTTCCAAAGCAAATCTTTGAGTATGTCAATCGACACTTTTCCCGAACGATTCTATTTTCTGCTACTTTTCAGTATCTCAAATACTATTCCCATTATTATGGTCTGAAACAACCTTGGAATGTGTATCATTTACATAATGTAAAAACCCCTAAAGCTCGAATCCGTCAGTTGTTGATAACGGCTCTAATAAGTCCCCAGATTAGTAGTTCTCAGCGCAATCGGACATCAACTTTGCTTAAATGGTGCGCTCAAACCATTAAAGATATTGCTTTAGAAATTCCAGACCATACTTGGGTTTTTGTCCCCTCGTATGAATTCTTGGAGGAACTTTATCCGCTTGTTCAAGACCAATTGTCTGAGACCATGTCTCTTTTCCATGAACCCAGAAAAGGGCAGATTCCCTTCCTCTCTGAGTTAATCTCTGGTCCTCCGAGTGTGGTTATAGCGGTTTATGGGGGAAAATTCAGTGAGGGTGTGGAGGTTCGTCATCCCAAAACAGGTCGAAGTCGGGTACGGATGGTTATCTTAGTTGGATTACCCTTTCCAGCCCCAACACCTGAATATAGATTGCTATTTAATCTCTATCTTCGTTGCTATCGACATCTTCACTTTGTTAAGTGGACGTTAATTGAACGTCATCTCTATACACAGGTTCGACAATGTCTTGGACGGGCCATTCGCTCTGAAGCTGATCAAGCCACAGGTCTGATTCTTGACTATCGAGCGTTTTATAATCGTCATCATCTCCCCAACTTGCGTATGTTTCGGTATTTTGATGATTTAAAATCATTTCTTCATCGTCGTTTTCGCCAATTGAAAGAATATGACAATTTTTGAGATACTTTGGGGAGGGAGCTGTCAAAAATCTACTCGTCTATTGAAGTACAAAGTTTCAACTTTTAATTTCTTGGATTGTTTCGCAAAAATTTACGAAATCGCTACAAAGAGCTTGTGCGCAAGCTGAGTATCGAGATTACCGTGTAGACGGTATCTCCTTTATTTTTTTCTTTTTTCGGCGAGTGGAGAGACTGTGTGTACAAATAATTAGTGCTATTGTGATTAATAAGTGATCTATAGAAGTAGTAAGATTTATTGAGGGAGTTTCTGTTGGTTTTTCTATTTTGATGTCCCAATGATAAATCATTCCATTCCCATTTAAGTCCAGAAAATGAGTAAATAGAGTATAACTACCATTAGGGTAATTTTGACTAGCTATGTGAATTTCAAAAGTGTACGCAACTGTCTTAGGGCCTGTGTACTCTAAATTTGTTTTTAATTCTATATCAGATTCAAAAAAAGTTTCTGTAGATTGTTTTAAAGTCACGGAGGCTTCTTTAATGTCATTATTTGTCTCAACAGATCCATTAATTGTAATATTTCCCATCCAGATTTGATTATCTTTGATTCCACTAAATGTTGCTTCTGGATATTCTTCTAATGAGGCATCATAGACAATAGTTCTTAATTTTACATTACAATAGAGATCTCCGTCTCCATACGCATCTTCTGAAGCTATTGTGAAATCTTTTTCTTCTTCCACACTCATGCCCACAATTGCTTCTTTGAACTTGAGGAGATAACTTGCACTTGCATCTGGATACAATACGAGGATATTTCCAGGCACTATATCATTAGTAGCAAGGTATACATTGTTCAAAGAGTTAATGGTGTCTGAATGTACGGAATTTTCTTCTCTCGTAAAAGAAAAGTCTACATTCACTATATCTCCCCAGTTTGCAGTTACTTCCATACCCCTAGCAGTATATCCAATCACCCAAATATTAAATAGAACGATAACAACTAAGATTATCTTCCTTGACTTCAAGTTGTTTCCCACCTTCATCACTATCTTATTTTTGTTAAACTGTTCTAATAAAACCATTCATCAATCATTCTACCTAGATTCAAATGCTATTTTCTGAATATTAGATATAAAGTGAAATATTAGATTATCAACATTACTAAGATAACCATGTGAAATCGCTACAAAGAGCTTGTACGCAAGCTTAGTACCGAGATCACCGTATAGACGGGATCTCCTATCTTTTTTCTTTTAATGTTTCACGAATTCGGGTACCAATAAATCTAATTTCATATTATTACATAGAGCGTTATCTGCTATTTTTTTTGCGTATCCATGGAAATTAATGAGATTTATTTTAATCTTTATGGAGCTAGAATAAATTCTGAGGTTTTTAATCCCTCTAACTGTTCTAAAGGGAATGATCCCCTCCCCTTGCGTGATATCTGGTGCAGGTATCCTCTCTCTTATTAACTAATTAATTAGTATTTTTCCTATCTTTATGACTAAGCGAATATAAACAAAATGTGATTTTATATGTTCATTTCAGAAATTTTTTCAAACCGAATTGGAAATCGGGAAGCCCTTGGATTTTTTCTTTTTATTGGGCCTCTCCAATTTATTCTAAGTGTGTTGATTGCCGAAGGAATGGCTGAATCGTATGATTCAGGTCTTCATTATGTCAGTTCCTTGGGCGTGGGAGCAACGGCCAATCTTTTCAACACTTCAGTCCTTATCCTCGGAATTTGTATTTTATTAGGAACATACTTTTTTCATCTAGAATATCCAGAACGAATACCTACAGTGTTTTTACTACTCACTGCCCTTTCTGCCGTTGGTGTGGGGGTATTTCCTGAGGATGCTCCTCCCTTTCATGGCATTTTTACAGGATTTGTATTTTTGTTTGCAGCGATCTTTTTAATTTCAATTATCAAGGTAAACCGATCTTTACCTCTTATTTCTCTCTCTATATTGGGAGGTGTGATTCTAATTGCAAGTCTTCTCTTCCTTCCCTATCTCGGTTTGGATGTTGAAGATCCCACAAAATTCCTAGGTTTTATGAAAGGTACATTAGAACGATTCATTATATATCCCACCCTATCAGGATTTCTTATTCTCAGTGGCTATCTCAGTAGAAGCACAGACACGAAAGTTTAGACGTCTGGTGGCTATTTTTCTTTTTTTTGTTACATCTCGTTCTGAGATTTTATTATAAATCTCAAGATCGAAAGGAATTTTGCGAATTTCTGACTAACTTAGCAAACGAGATGAATTTATCTTGGATATCCTCATACGAGAATTAACAAAAGAAGATTTTGATGGGATAAAAAGAATTTTTGCTGAATCGTTTAAGTATCATGAACAAATTGATTCAATATTTGCCTCTAGTGAAGGTGCGGATCAAATCTGGATAGATTATATTGACACGATTTACCAACAAGATGACATCCAAGTTTATATTGCGATATTAGATGACGATATTGTTGGTTACTGCGTTGGTCAAATTCTTGATAAACCACCAGTATTTAAAATGAGGAGAATTGGACAAATCAATAATATTGCAGTCAAAGAGGGCCATAAACAACATGGGGTTGGACAATTATTATTTGAGAAAATAAAAGGATGGTTTGACACCCAAAATGTATGTCATATTGAACTGTCGGCTGCAACAAATAATCCTCAATCTTTAGCGTTTTGGAGCAAAATGGGGGGGAGAGAATTCATGAAAACGATGATTATTACGATTTGAATTTTTACTTAAGAAAGTGGGTAAGAAAAATTTGTGAAAAGAAGAATCTCTCTTCACTAATTAAGAAAGGACTTGGTCAACCTCAGGACGAGTGAGGACATACAGACTAAAAATACCAAATATTGTTCCCATAGGCATAGCAAGTAGGCTAAGCGCGCTAATCAGGATTGATCCAGAGTGGCCATTTTTCCGATAATTCATTAACCGACGGCCATTGACGATTGCTAGAATTCCGTAGATTAAGATAAATAGGGCTATAAACCCGAGAACAAGCATGATGAACAGGAAAATTCCATAAGAGTTTTCGAGAGAGTCTGCGGGTACAGAAGACATTTCTCCAAATAGATCAGGCATGGAAACCATAGTATCTTCAGAGAAAAACGCTGGCATTAATACCGCAACCAGGACAAGTATACCAGAAATAAATAAAGCGAACACTCCGAAGATTGCTTCTACTATTCCAATCACTTGAATATATCCTCTGTATTCATTTACACGTGATTTTGGAGCATCGTAAGCCGAATACATTTGTGAGGAATACTTTGATCCACATTCTTGGCAAAAGAGATCCTCGTTGCCTCCAGTAGATCCACAATTAGGACAGATTTTTTTTGACATGATGAGATTCATCCTCCAATTATACTTCAATAAAGGACATTTGCAGGAAAAACTATATCTGAGACTTATTTAAGAATTAAGAATGTGGCGAAATTGCTGATTCAGAGATTCCACAGGATCACCTAGTAAATTCACTTCCGATCCGATCATGAATCTTAAATCAGTAACTGGTTTATTATAAGAAAGAATTCAAGATCTTTCTTCAATAATTTCCTTTCAACCAGAATATACTATACTTCGATTTCTATATTTGGTTTCTTCTGTTGTTCCGTTTTAGATGCCAACCGTGCACGCGCCTGAGCCCAAGTACGTAATGCGGTAATATCTTCTTTCATTAATCGGGATAGAGGAACCATATCTTCAAGAGCATTCATGATGTCCGTGGTTTCGACTTCACGATCATCAGAAAATGCATCAAACATAGCTGTGATGAGAGTTTGCTCGATTTCTGCTCCAGAGTAGCCTTTACTTAATCCAACTAGTGTTCTTATATCAAACTTCTCTATTTCACGCCCTCTTTTCTTGATATGAATAGAAAATATATCTTCACGTTCCTTCGGGGAAGGTAAGTCCAGAAAGAAGATTTCATCAAATCTACCTTTTCTCATGAGTTCAGGCGGTAATTGATTTACATTATTTGCCGTTGCAATAACAAAAACAGGTTTTTTCTTCTCTTGTAACCATGTAATAAAAGTACCAAACACTCTGCTTGTGGTACCCGCATCGGTGAGATTACTGGATTGTACCCCTGCAAATCCCTTCTCTATCTCATCAATCCATAAAATAGAAGGAGAAACTGATTCAGCAGTTTTTATTGCCTGTCGAATATTCCGTTCACTCTCCCCAACAACTCCACCAAAAACTTTTCCGACGTCAAATCTTAACAAAGGCAATTTCCATAATGATGCCACCGCCTGGGCAGTAAGTGATTTTCCTGTTCCAGGGATTCCAATTAACATCAGACCAGAGGGAAAAGGTAATCCATATTCTCTCGCTTTTTCAGTAAAACCTCGATTACGAATACTCAACCACTCTTTCAGATGTTCTAACCCTCCAATATTATCAAAATGTTCATTCGAGTGATAATACTCAAGTATTCCTGACTTTCGAATAATTTGTTCTTTTTCTTGAATTATAATTGCAGGATCAAACCGTTTAACTTCAACAAGTGATTTTGCAAAGACATTTTCTGCTTCATCCACGGTGAGTCCGAGTGCAGATTTTAGAACAGCTTCTCTTTCTTCCTCCGTTAAACTGACATCGACTCGGGGATTCATTTTTAATGGTTCAATAATCCCCTCTAGCACCGTATCTAGTAATTCTAATGTTGGAAAATTAAAATCAACTACATTAATCATTTTTTCTAATTCAATTGGTACTTCTAAGACTGGAGAAACAAGAATACATGTTTTTTTCAAGTTACTCAAATGAATTTTTAGGTCACGAAGTTTTCGAATAACTACTGGATCTTTCATAAAAGGATGAAAGTCTTTTAACATGAAAATTGCTGGTCTCTGGTAATCAGTAATGTACGTTAACGCAGCAAAAGGATCCACTGCTTCTCCATCAAGTTTTCTTCCAGAAAAGTCCGAAAACCCTTCAGTTGTACTCCAGATGATTAATTGCTTTTCTGCCCTCACAGCTAGTGCATTCAACATAACAGCCACCCTTTCTTCTTCCCAGGTGGTGATATAGATGAGAGGATACCGTGCGCGAATTAGAACATCTACTTTTTTCTGTTGGTCTTCACTTACTTCTTTCATTGAGATCACCTGACCAAACATGAGGTTATCGTCGAGTTGTAATCCGAGTAGTGGCATCTACGGGATGTTCATAGTAATCTCTTTTGAAATCTCTCTTGGCAACCTCACCGAGCGCCTCGTCAAGGAATTTGGTTGTTTCTGTACAAGATTTTCCCTTTACTCCATTCACTGAGTAGGAAACGTTCCCTTTTTCATCAATAGTAATTTCTAATTCAATATTGTCAGTACTCATTGTCCTATCCATCCTCGTTTGACGACAAGTAATTTGATTTCTCCGACTTCGTTGATATAGCGGGATCTAATACGATACCCTTTCTTTCTAAGCTCAGTTAACACTTTGGTAACAGCATATTCTTTCTGGATTTCATTTGCGAAAACTTGTCGATTCTTTCCAATAGCTGCTTCTGCGCCATACCAATCCGCTAGGATCTGATAAGAAGAATCTTTAGCTTTAATAAATCCTACATCAAATTCTCCTTTCGTCTTAATAACAATGTCCCCTTTTCGGGTTCTTCGGTTATACCCTCGGATCGTTGAGTCCTCTTCTACTGTATATTGTAGATTTTCAAGGGTTTTCAATAGACAGTGTCTATCAGTGATTTTTGTTTTTAGTTTAGTGAAATGAGACATATTTTTCTTTCTCCTCAAATTGTTACAATCAATAGAAGTCTCATAGGGATTGATAAATTCAGAGAGGCACTGAGTTAGGTTGAAGATTATACTCTGTAAGAGAAGTTCTGCATTATTTCCCTGAAGCGTTCAAAGTACGAAAAATTGCTTCACGATAAAGAGATCCAACAATCAATCTCTATCTCTACCCATGTAACACGGGAAATAAATAGCAAAGAATGAAGAATTAATGGTTTTGGAAAAATCTGGTCATTTTCACTGACCTCTCCTATTGATGGCGCACATGGGGCCACCATTCCCCCCCCACACCCACCCTCTTATCAAATATCTTGGAACTATTTAAATAAAATGAAAATAGATTCTTTTGACGCTTCATTAGAAAAAAGACCCATGTAACGAGGAGTCGAAGGAGAAGATAAGGGATGAGCACACAGAAACGTGATCAAAAAGGAAGGTTTACTTCAGAAAATCCAAAGAAATTAATCATGAGAGTAACTATCGAAGAAAAACAGCTTATCGAAAAATTTCGTCAAATTCAGCCCTCGAAAAATTCTACAAGTAGTCAGTCCCTGAAGGAACTTCAAACACTGATTCGAAAACGAGTTAATAACCTTGAGTTATGAGCTTTGAATGGATCATCTCACGAAGGTGTTGTACCTCACTGGGAATAGTGGATCAGTAGATATTCCCTCTCAACAATAAAGTTTACCTTTGGTTTGAGCAATTGAGAGCTCTTCCAGTTTAGAATGAATCCATGTGATAATTATTATTTTGATAGAAGGGTCTTTTTATAGTACGTGAGGGCAGTTCCGAATTTGACAAGCTCATTTTCGGAATATCGCTATTTTTTCCGAAATCTCTCGTTGATTTTCGGGAGCTTATAAAGAAAGCCAACCGATAGAGAGTGAAAATGACAAGATACAATGAATTTCGATTTTCTGTTAACTAGGGAATTTTCAGGAAGAATAAGAAGTTTTACTAAGGGAAGACTACATTTCTTAAGTAATATGCAGTGATGAAAAATATAAGCTCATAGATAAATCTGTAATTTATGGAACCCTTATTTATTCCTGGATTGAAATTAGGTCAATTTTTTTTTGAGGAAGCAATTAAACCAATCTTAGAAGAAAACTATCCCACACTGCGCTATGATGCAGCATTAATAGGCCCTGGATCTGAGGTACTTGGATTTGATGATCAGATCTCATCCGACCATCATTGGGGTCCTCGTCTTCAGTTATTTTTATCAAAAAAAGATTATTCACATCTTAAGGATGAGATAGATTCCTTTTTAAGAAAAAATTTGCCTTATAACATCAGGGGGTACTCAACTCATTGGAGTGAACCTGATCCAAATGATTCTGGTAGTCAGTTCTTAGAACCAAAATCAACTGGATTGGTAAATCACCGTGTGGAAATTTATAGCATTAGTTCATACTTAAAGAAGGTTCTTAACATTGAAACCACCGCGTTAACAGGTATCGATTGGTTAGTTTTACCTGAGCAGCGGTTACTCGAGTTAACATCAGGGAGGGTGTATCACTCGACCCTTGGGGAGATATTGAGGGTTAGAAAACACTTTGCTTACTATCCAGAGAATGTGTGGTACTACAAAATTGTGTCTGAATGGGATCATATTGCAGAAGAGATTGCCTTTGTTGGTCGATCCGCCCCTAGAGGAGATGATTTAGGATCTAGACTTGTTGCAGCTCGCCTTGTGAAGTATATCATTAGGTTAGCGTTTATTTTAAGTAGAACATATGTACCTTATTCTAAATGGTTTGCCTATTCGTTTTCTTCTTTATCGATTGCTTCTAACCTTCAACCTGTTCTTCTAGAAATTCTAAATCAAAATAGTTGGCGGAAACGTGAGAAGTTACTAACCAAGGCTTATCTCATTCTTCTTGATTATCAAAATTCTCTTCACATAACACCTAAAATTGATCTTCAACCTACAAAGTACCATACACGTGACCAAATCGTCATTGATGTGCATAAAATAATCCTAGAGTTAAAAAAATTAATAAAATCTCCATTAGATGATATAAAATATCATCTAGGCTCTGTTGATCAATTCATTGTTGATACCCATATTCTCACGGATGCACAGTACGCAGAAAACGCGAGGAATTTCTACTACTAATTTCTTCCCTAAATGATAATAAGTTCTGAATTTTCTTTGAATTTTTATGCAAGATTTGAGTCCAAAAGTCGCTATTATTGGTGGAGGTAATGTTGGTATCCGCTATGCCTATGCATTGATGATAAGAGGGCTTGCACGTCATATTGTTATTGTAGATATTGATATACATAAGGTTCAGGGAGAAATTATGGATTTATCGCATGGAATTCCCTATACCTCACCTGTTAAACTGGAAGTAGGCGGTTATCAGGCAATAAAAGGGTCTGATCTTGTCGTAATTACTGCAGGTAAAAATCGTAAACCAGGAGAATCACGTTTAGATTTAACAAAAGCCAACGTTACTTTGTACAAGAAAATCATCCCTCAAATCATGGAATATGCTCCTTCAGCTCTTTTTCTTGTAGTCACGAATCCTGTAGATATCTTATCTTTTGTAGCATTTAAACTTTCAAATAAGCCTGAATCAGAAGTTATTGGTGCAGGGACTGTGTTGGATACTGCTCGCTTTCGAAATCTTATTGCCGCTCATTGTAAAGTCGACTCTCGGAATGTTCATGGGTATATCTTGGGTGAACATGGTGAAACAGAGTTTCCTGTCTGGAGTCGAGTATTAGTAGGAGGTAACTTGATTAAGGATTATTGTCCTATTTGTGAGAATTGCAATATCTGTAATCATGAAGAGGAACTTGAGAAAATCTTCGTCGAGGTTCGTGATTCAGGTGCTAAGATAATCAAGAGAAAAGGAGAGACTTCTTATGGCATCGGCTTGGCCCTTGTTAGGATAACAGCGGCAATTTTGAATGATGAAAACTCCATTTTACCCGTTTCCTGCTTAGTAAAAGGTTATTCAGACATTCACGATGTGTATCTAAGTTTACCTGCCATAATAACTAAGAATGGAGTTAAGAAAGTTCTGGAAATCAAATTAAATAACCAAGAGCAAGATTTATTGAAGAAATCTGCGAGTAAAATAAAGCAAAATATTGATGAAATCCTCCCCTTGTTAGAAACACAATACTGAGGAATATTAAATCTGCCCCCTGTCTGTAAGTCTGTTACGATTAGATTTTTAAATCCTCTGACTTATTATTAGAAGAGTGATTGAATCATGATTTCACGGAAATATAACATATTTTTGTTTTTTTTAGGTTTACTTCTCATTTCATCTATTTTTTTGCCTGGAAAGGGAACAACTGAACATATTTCATCAACAGTCCCGATCCCATCTGTAGGATTAATAGGAACTTGGGTGAGTGATGCTGGGTACAACGAAACGGTCGAAATCGTCGATGAAAATACAACTCATTTTTTTATTGAGTTTTATCCAGATAGTCCAACACCTATGTCCTCTACTGTCAGTAAAGATGTATATATTGACCATTCCTATCTACAGGGGGATCTAGGAGGCTGGGGAGGATGGATTAGTGTTGATGGATTAACCATAGGAGAAAATGTCACTTTAGGGACGATGGTTCTTGAAGTGGTTGGGATTGATAATCTCACTCTTCCATTAGGTACATTTCCCGTTTATATAGCCAATACAACCGATGATCGATCCTATATGTACCACACAAGTTCTGGACTCTTGCTGGGATACCATAATTATGAAGCACCTGGTGGTGAATTCCACTATCTTCTTACAACGAATGGTGATTTGACTGCAGATTCTGACGATATCGACATTCCTTTTATCGGATTTAGAGCAGTTTATATTTATGCAGACGATAATGGGACTATTCTTCTTAATGAAACTATCCTTATTACTGGTGAGAACTCCTCACATTACTTCGCAGATATGTTTACTGACGGAAGTCTCGTAGACAACTCATTTATTTCCAAGGCTATTTGGATGGATCGAGTGTATAAATGGACATTTGGCGGTGGAGATTTTGGTTGGCCTATCTGGATTAATGTAACTAGCTTAACTCTTGGTGAGAATATTACTTTGGGTTGGGAGAGTTATGAGGTAGTTGATAAGGTTCATATTTCCGTACCTGTGGGTAATTTCGAAGTGTGGAATGTTTCAAGACCCCTCGATAACAGAACTTATTGGTATGAAGTTAACTTGGGTCTTCTAGTCGCATATGCCTCCAGTGATGAATATCACTATCTTGATGACACAAATGCTTTCAATTGGAACGAAACAACAACAACCGTTATTACTACAACAGCTCCTGAAACCACTACACCTGGTACTGAGACTTCAACAACTGAGCCAGAAACTACAGATCCTATAGTGGAGAATACTACAACCACTTTTGCAGAAGGATCTACGAGTTCTGAACCAGATACAACTACCGAAGATGGTGATTCATCTACAACAGAAGATTCAACAAGTCCTTCGATTTCCCCTGGTTTTTCTCTTCCTATTGTACTAACAACGTTTGGGATCTTTTATTGGATCTTCTCTCGTCGAAAATAGTGTACAGGTATTCCAAAACTATTTTCCTTTTTTTTCGTTCGAACCGTGAGAATTGATGATATGAAATTGGATATCTATTTGCGAATTTAAAGTTGCAATCGTAAGGTGAGAATGCTCGTAGTCTTCTATAGACCAAACAGGAGATTGTGTTAACAAACTTCTCTCTAGAAGAGATTGATTCTTATTATTCATATCGACTCCGATTTGTTCCACATTCGTTGACTCCAGGAAACCTTCCAATTTTCTGGACATTATATGGTTTAGGTGGAACCAACAAATTCTAGACGAGGACAAGTAACGTGCGAGAGTCTGTAATTTAGCGATCTTCACTTCTTTACATTCAATCCAGATATCGATTTCGGGATTCACTTCTTGGGGAATTTCGGGATTTTTAAAAGCCACTAAATCAGGTTTAAATCCCCGATATCGAAATTTTGGTTCTAAAATTAGCTGATGACTACTCTTATAGAAATAGAGCAATGCAAGGAGTTTAAGGATTATGTGTAACATGGTTTCAGATTTACTCTTTTCCACGATTACAGTTTGTTGATTATAATAACCATTATTAAGAGAAAATATAATCTTTAATTTGATTTTTAAAGGAATTGGCAATCATTTTCAACTTAATATTTCATTATTTTTGAATTGTCGTTTCAAACTTCTAAGGGATAATTCCAAACATCTCTTTGATGATCTTGGCTGCAGCGAATCCAGTAATATTAGAAATATCTTTTGATGGGTTAATTTCGACTATATCAAAGAATTTAATTGGTAATCCTGATAGTTCGTGAATTAAATCTACAATATTAGACATTGACAAACCTGCTGGTTCGGGATTTCCTACACCCGGGGCATTAGCGGGATCTAGAACATCTAGATCTATTGAAATGTAGATCTGCTCTAAATGGTTTAATTTTTCTTTGATTCTAGTTACAATCGTATCATAACCAAGGTATTGTACATCTTTTCGAGAAAAAACCAAAACTCCATTTTCTCTTGAAAAATCATTTTGCTCCTTCGTAGAAGCTCTAATTCCAATTTGAACTATATCTTGAGGATTAATTTGGGTATTATCTAATATTCTTCGTATAACACACGCATGGGAGTATTTATCTCCTTCATATTCATTATAAAGATCTGGATGAGCATCAAAATATATTATACCAGTAGTAGAAGGATTTATGGCATGCATACAAAGATATGTAACTAGATGGTCCCCCCCTAAGAATAGGATGGGTTCCTCTTTCCTATATTGATTTAAACGATACCTAATATTATCAATGATTTCGTCTAAGTCTTTAACTTCTGTATCAACGTTTCCGAGATCAATTATATTCCATCGTTGGTTTAAATCTGTTCCTGTTTCAGTAAAACTATTGTAAACTTTCGATGATGTAGATTTTCTTATATAATCCGGACCTTGGACAGAACCAAATCTGTAAGAGGAGGACTTATCCCAGGGAATTCCAAGAACAAGAAGATTTCGGGCCTTTCTGTTAGGATTGTCAATCAAATTGAAAAAATCACTCATTAGCTAACCGACTCGTGTTAAGACAATTTCTGAATTCATTATAGATGTCATTAAGTATAATCTTTAGTTTCTTTTTATTCATCTCTAAGTCGCAATCACGAAGTTCTTTTATGCTTTGACTAGGAAAAATAGTAGAAGATAGAGTGTGATAGTTATATATTATTGAGAAAGAAATCTTATACAGATTTGGTGCATGAAATTGAATAAGAGGAAATATCGATGTGAATGGGCTGGAGAGGAGGAACAAATGCGCGATTATCATGATAAAGAGTGGGGAGTGCCTGTTCATGATGATCGTGAGCTGTTCGAATTACTAATTCTAGAAGGAGCGCAGGCTGGTTTAAGTTGGGCTACTATTTTAAAGCGAAGAGAAGGTTATCGTAAAGCTTTTGCTAATTTTAATGTAAATAAAGTAGCTCAATTCACAGAAGAGGATTTCGATAGGTTAATTGAAGATAAAGGAATTGTACGTAACAAATTAAAGGTAAAAAGCGCAATAAATAATGCACGACGTTTCATTGAAGTACAAAAAGAGTTTGGAACATTTAATGAATTTATTTGGTCATTTATTGATTATAAACCAATCAATAATCAATTTAAGTCACTTTCAGAGATTCCTGCCTCGACACCTCTCTCAGAAAAGATAAGTAAAGACTTAAAGAAACGTGGATTTAATTTTATAGGTCCTACAATCTGTTACGCATATATGCAATCAATAGGAATGGTTAATGACCATATAGTCAGCTGTTTTTGTTATAACACTATTAGTAAATTGAAGTAATTCCTAAGAGTCCCTCTCACAACTGTATGAAGTTTTCAAATTATTTCAAGTACTTACCTTGACTGAGAAACAATTTTATAACCTCACTAGTTAACTGCATTCTGTTTCATTATGTCTTTAATCTATATGAAAGCTTTGGAGAAAGATCCTCAATCATATGACTTGGAATTCAAAAAGAGGTTTCCTGAAGCTGAATTTATTTATGATTTAATCAAATCAAGAATTGGTCATAAAGGACGAGTTCTTGAGGTCGGAAGTGGAACTGGTCGATTAGCGATCGCTATCGCAAAGCAAGGATTCGAAGTTACAGCTATTGATGTCTCAGATATAATGATCGAACAAGGAAGAAATACTGCGGATCAGGAAAGCATTGGAGTAGAATTTATCACTGGAAACTTCATTTCTCTCCCTTTATTCGAACATTTAAAGAATTCTGAGCCTTTCGATTTTATTATCTCTACCTTTGCTCTTTCTGAGTTTTCTCCGCTCCAACAAACTCTCTTCCTAAAACAAGTCTCTCTCTTATTAAAAGAAGAAGGAAAATGCTTTCTTGCTGTGGATACAGCTCCTAGTTCGGGTATACCAAAAATAGTCTTTTCAATTGAGAATTTTATTCGTGCACAGATTTCGATTTTTAAGGATATACCTTCTACAACTCCTGTCAAAAAAATCGAAACAAAATTAGCTTCTTATTTTGAAAGTACGCTTCTTTATAAAAAGAAAACAATCAAACTATTTGAAATTACAAAGAAAAGTGATGATAAAACCATAACTAAAGAAATTACAAATGTTGAATCAGTACTGGGACAATTCCCTCAATTAAAATCTGCTTATTGCATTATTAATGGAATTTTAACACGAAAGCATGTGCCCCCTGGCTTATATAAAATAGGGAATCCTAAAAGAAATTCCCCTGTATTAGTAACAGCAAATTATTATTGGACTGTGAATTCTGTCTACAATACTCTTCACAGAGATGATATCGATTGTTTTCTGCTAATTATTGATTCTGATGGGATAAATGTATGGTGTGCTGCTGGAGGAGGGCATTTTACACACACTCAGATATTGGAAGCGATTCAGCTATTTGATCTCAAAAATTTTATTGATCACACCTCTCTAATATTGCCCCAACTATCAGCTACTGGAGTAGATCGTAAAGTATTGTCCAAATCAGGTTGGAAACCTATTTTTGGGCCCATTGATATCAAAAATGTGAAATCGTTCCTGCAGACATTTACAAAAAACTCTGAAACCGCAAAAATTGATTTTAAAATACCTTTCAGAACGCTTATGGGAATACAACACGCGTTCTTTATTAGTTGCGTTATGTTCCTCCCTTTGTTATTAATTCTAGGATTATTAGCTGCTATAAAGATTCCCCTGACTTTATTTTGGATTTCTGTTGTTATTCAACTTTTAATTCTCGGAGTGATAACCAATATGTTATTTATATGGATATACCCAGTTTTTGACTTCACGTCCTCATTCTTTAAGAAGGGGCTTTTTGTTGCTATAATTAATTCGATTGTGACCGTTCTTTATCTAATAAGCGAAGTAAAGACCAATTCTCTATATACTATCATTTTCTGGGTAGCTCTAGTTACTATGGTGAGCTTGTTCATAGTTCTAGACCTTGCAGGAAACACCCCCTATACAAATCACTTAGATGTCGAAAGTGATCTAACTCTGTTTATGGTTCCTGCAATAATCCTTTTTCTTATTGCTGTGCTGATTCCAATAATAAATTCGGAAATTAAACATTTACTGTTTTGAAAAGTGATGTAGATGGTAGCAGTTATATTTACTGAGAGGTGTAATGGATGTGGTTGGTGTCTAGATGTCTGTCCACATCAAATAATTTCTTTAAATGAGAATAAAAAGGCAGAAATTTACGATGCTGACCGATGTATAGAATGTGGAGCATGTGCATTGCAATGTCCTAAAGATGCAATTCTTGCTCATCCTCTTGGTTGTGGGTGTGTATCTAGTGTAGTTCGGAAGAAAATTCGCAAAGTCTTACATATACCTGAAAAATCAACGGAGTGTTGTTAAGGTTTCGAATCGTCAAGTATATATTTCGGAATTCTGAAGAGATACTACTTAAAAATTCTTACTCCTCGGGATATTTATGCTTCGTAAAGAATTTCCTTTCAAGATTTCATTAGCAGGGTGTCCCAAAGAACTGATTACAAGAATCTTACAATTTACAAGTGAAAAACAAACACGAAAAAGTTTCACCCCTCCTCGTTATGAGAAGAAAATGGATATAGAAAGCGTTTCTGTTCGTCTTCACATCAAACAGTTAAAGTTAGAAAATGAGTTTACGAGTTCTCGCTTTAGAGATTTTCAATCATCCATTGAAATGATTTATATCTTTGAAATAGACAATATTCCCTGCTTTAATAAAGTAAAAACAGATTTTATTATATTCGAAAATCTTTATAAGACTGTAGGAATACACCCATACTTTTTGGGCATGGGACATGAAGAAGATTTCAGAGTATCCAACCAGATCCGACAGGAATTAGATAGATTAAACCTGAAGTACCAAAAGCTAGAACTGAAAGATAATAACTCCTTTACTCAACATATTAGATCTATAGTCTCAAAATCCAAAACCTTTCAATCAGCAACTCAAGGATCATGTGATATTGATTTAGAATAATTTTTCAGACATGTTAAACATAATTTTGTTGAATTTTATAAATCTGACAAGAGTCTGCCCCATACTCTTAGTAATTGATTAATTTGTTCTTCTCTGAGAAGTTCCGAATCTTCATCATCATCATCATCACCGAAAGAAAAAGTCATGGTTTCGGTTGTTTCACCAATATATAGATCCAATAATGCCTCTGCTGAATGAATTTTGAGCTGTGATTCACTGAGTTGTAGGATCTCTTCGATTATAAGATCCTTTATTCCAATAGCTATATCTTTTATCACTGTATAGCTGGTTTCAAAGAATTCTCTTTGAAATTTACGTGTTAGAAGAAGGTCAAGCATGAAAGTCTTGTCAATTGCCATAAAAAACTGGTTTCCATAAATGAAGCGAAGTTTCCTTATACTAGAGCTACCAAATGCAAGAAACCGAGGTTTAGAGTTAAATAATGTCGAAAGTAATCCAATTATTGCAGAAAAATATCCTCCGAGAAGAACGTCATCCTCAATATTATAAGAAAAAGGAATATCTCCACCATCCTGATGAGAGATTAGACACCAACTGGTAGGGGAGATATAATCAACTTTTTCTGCTTTTTTTCTCAAGAAATAATGGAATAACATACATTCCTCTAAGGATAAAATTCCAAAATTTGTCCCTGATTTACCGACAATTACTTCGACTTGATTATTTTCCATATAGGATGGATTGATATCAAGGATAATGTTTTGGAACTGTTTAGTTATTTTATCTTGATCCTTCTGATTTACATCTTCAATACTTGTGGCATAAAGTATCGAAGCTTGACCGACCAGTACAGCAGTCATTACTTCCTTAATATTGAAAGGAATTCCCTCTTTAGCCGAGATCAGCATCAGAGTCGTTGCTGGATTACTAATAATAAAATAAAAATGATTATGCAATGAAACAATAAATATTTCTGCCGTCTTTGATCCTGAGTATTGAGGAAGATCAAACGTTATACTAGCAATACCTTCACCAAATAGCTCCTCACCAAAGGTTCTTAGGCCTTTCAAAAAATCTACAACAATCTGTTGAAAATCTTTTTTTGGTTCCCCAAAAGTCCATTTTACTTCCTCTCCCTCAACAAAAATTGCCCAGTGTTCATGTAGCGTCATTAGACGATTCATTCCGTACTATTTGTCTGAAAGTATTATGATTCTCCAAGTTTTGCTGTTGAAATCATTAAATTTTCTACATTATTAGGAGTAAAAAAGCCATCAAAATCCCCAAATCTTTGAATATATTCAATTATGTGATTAGTCGTCTCTGTAGGCATGGTAAAAATTTGTTTAATTCCTTCTGACTCACTTCCAATTACTTTCTCTGATGTAAAGTGCACACCACGAGATTTTTGGATCGCTACAACCTTATCTATATCTTTAACAAGGTAAGCCAAATGATGAACACGAGAGCCATACTTTTGACAGTATTTTTCTACAATAGAATCTTCATTTAACCCCTCTGAAATTACTATTACGGGTAATGTGTCATGGAGCTTGATACACGTTGTAATAGCATTCGCTCTGATGATTTTGAAATTTTTGAATTCGCGATAGGGCAATAAATTCATCATCGATTGCATTGTAGTTAATCGCTCTCCTATTTTCACCCTGTATGCAACGTGATCCAGTTTAACGATCAATTTATCTAGTCCAGAGTCGTTAAAGTCCTCTATTACATGTTTGAGATCGATAGACATGTATTTCCGTTCCTAGATTAATATTTTCATATTAACTTCTCAATAAAAGTTGTATTGATAGATATTAATGGGGACGATTAACGGTTTATTAATTCTTATCTGTTTATTAATTTAAATATAAATTCGCAAGGTTGTGTAAGACAACCTTTCTTCATCCCCTCCTTATTTTTCTTCACTAGGATCCGTCACAAATCCACAGTAAATTTTCAGGTGAAGAATTCTCAGGTTTATTCTCGATTAAGGAGAATTCCGTACCAATGAACTTCTTTAGTATCTTTTTGACTTCTTTAGGATTGAACGTTAAAAGAAGACTTGAATCATACAATTTCTTGTATAAAAACGGATCTAATTGATTTTGCAGCTCGTTATAAGGTATTGGTTTTCCCTCTAAGAGAAGAATTTTCTTAACGATATCTACAATCCATTCTTCTAACTCATCACTTGTAATAGGCTGATAGACCTTTTCTTCTTCCTTTAAAGGCTTTTTGAAGATAAAGAAATAGTCACCTTGTTGGGAACCCTGTGGTTGAAGTAAGCTTTTCGCTGAGGCACGAGCTGGAGGGTGATAAATTACACTTTCGAATAAAAAGCCTGATCGAATGACAGAGCGGTACAAAATATTGCGAATTGACAGACTAGGATTATGGAAAGTAACAGTACAGTATTTCGCTGGTTTTAATATTAGAAATATTTTTTCAAAGGCCATGGTTAAGAGGTTCTCATAATTGCTAAGACCTTTGTTCTGTCGAGCATTGACTATTATTTCTTTCCGTAAAATCTCGTTATAACCTTCAAGGAAATTTAACCAAGCACCCCAAAGGTAGAGTAATTCTCCATACTGGATGGAATGTCCGTATGGTGGATCGGTTATAATATAATCTACAGAATTTTGAGGAATTGAGTCTAATTGAGTAATATTAGAATTTAATAATAAAAAGGATGGAGTGTCTACTTCTTGAAGTTCTTCAAAACTTTTTACTTCCTCTATATGGTTAATTTTTTGTTTTAATCCTTTTTTTGCTTTATACAGTCCTTGTTTACCCAGAACAGCTCGTTTGAAAAGTTCCCAGACGTTGGATTCCATAGAATGGGGGCAAGACCAATAGCTGGGTTGAATCCAAGAAGAGCTGAATGGACGTGATGGACGTACTGGAGTCATCTTTGAAGCTAGGTGAACAATGCTGGAAAAAGCAAATAGAAATGATTCCCTAAGATCTGGTTCTCGTATTTGATTAATCCGATCAAGTAATTTGGCAAGCGAAATTAGATTTCTGTGAGTGTAAAGATCAGGGATATGATCATACTTTTCTTTTTTAAGAAAAGGTTTGCCATCTGAATAGAAAAGGGGATTGCTAGGGAACCAATATTTCAAGAGACCTTTAGAATCGAAAAAACTTCTTATAGAATGATTTAGTATCCCATTATATAGATCAGTATCAGCAAGCTTAACTTTTCCCACTCCTTTTCCATCTTGAGGACAGATAAATCGCCTATCGTATAATCTGGTATCTTGCCAAGAAAAACAAGTTGCAGGAATAGCTTTTCCACATTTGGGACATTTTATAATATAGAGATTCAAAATATCATTTCTTATATCATTTTCTATAGCTTTAAATTCTTCTAATATCTTTTTTTGAGAAATATAGCGTAAAGTATTTCTCGTTATGAAAATTGAAACAGGATTTATGTCAATCCCAATTGCTTTTCTTCCTAACTGAAGAGCTTCCCCAATCGTTACTCCACTCCCACAGAATGGGTCTAAAACAATGTCTCCTTCTTTTTTGGTGTAATGATTGATGTATTCCTGAATTATCCTCTCTTGTTTTCGTCCGAAAAACTTATGCATAATATAGATTGACGAATGTCCAGATGAGGGAATTTCTCTGTCAATCATAATCAAAAAAATGTTTTTGAAATGATTTTATAAGTCATTTTGAATGCTCTGACAATACATCATTTAACAAGGGAAAAAGTTCTTAGCATGATACTGTGATAAGCACCCCTCTATAATTTACTTTCAGGTGAGTGAAAAATGGCAACAATTGTGACAAAAACATCGAAAATGAATGTAATGCTTTGGACTACATATGATATTGCAAATACAATATTTAGTATGGGCATTGTTTCCATGACTGTTCTGCAATATGGGACACTACTTGGAATGCTAAATGGTTTCGACTACGGATTCAGCTATTTTATTGCTAATATTCTTGTTGCTCTCAGTACATTAATTGTAGCAATTACTATTCCAGTAATGGGCACTATTTCTGATAATAATGGAAAAGGAAAACCAGGCACCATTCTTTTTGGGAGTTTAACTATCTTGCTCACGGGTTTTGTCTTTCTATTTGAAAACTTCTTCTTAGCCATGTTCTTATTCATAGGAGCGAATATTTTCTATCAATGGGGCAATTTGTTTTATGATACAATGATTCCCAGAATTTCTCATGAAAAGGATATAGGATGGGTATCCGCGGTTGGAGTGGCGCTTGGATATTTTGGTTCGTTTTTTGCTGTAATCTTCAATCTCGTAGCGGTAGCGCTCTTTAATGATTCTGTTTACGAATTAATTCCAGATAATATTGGGACTATTAGTCCAAATAATTATGAAGCTGCACTCGGAGTACCCAAATCTGAATGGATAGGCCACTTAGGTCCAATGTGGGTCATTTGTGCAGCAGGTTTTTTCCTGATGGCTTTACCATTTTTATTGACACGGGAAGCTGCAGGTAGAAATCGACTCAAAGAGGAGGGGTTAACCAAACTCTTTAAGTTAGCTATTACAGAAACAATTGAAACTGGAAAAGAGATTTGGAGATTTAAAGATATGCGCTGGTTTGTGATTGGCTGGTTCTTCACTGTTGATGTTGTACAAACTGTAATATATATTATGAAGCCTGCAGCTATCGATGGATTCGGAATGGGGGAATCTCAGGCAACTATCTTACTTTTAGTAGGCGTAGTCTTTGCGGTAATACTAACTGGATTTGCTGGACCAATTGCTGATAGAAAGGGGCCTAAATTCTTAGCTTCCCTCGTGTCATTTATCTGGATTATTGCTTTGGCTATCCCGTTATTCGCTGAATCCTTCGATTCATCTGTTGAGCTTCCTGGTTTTCTAAGTTTTCTTCCTAATTTTACGATTTTCTTCATGGCCATACTAGTTGGATTTGGAATGGGTTCTATATGGGTAGTTCAGAGAACAATGACAATTGAGCTCGCACCAGAAGGAAAGGTTGGAAAATATTTCGGTTTCAGTAAATTAGCTGGAAAGGGAAGTAGTGCGTTTGGCATAATTCTTTTCGGAGGAGTAATAAGCATATTTTCATCTACAGTTGGTTCTCTGGCACTTGCTTACAAGATAGGTATTGGAGTGCTTTTAGTTCTATTCATCATTGGAACTTCCTTCTTTATGCGAGTCAAAAACCATCATGAGGAGTATTTAGCTGGAAAAAGAGCTCCATTTGAATGAGGTCCTGTTGATCCAATGACACCGAAACCGATGAAACGAATAGTTCTCATTGATTTTGATGGAACAATCATCCTCCAAGATAGTGCTCTATACATTTTAGAGCATTTTGGAACTCAGAATTGGAGGAAATACGATGATCAATTGTTAAAAGGTGAGATATCTCTAGAAGAATGTTTATCGAATCAGTTTTCGTCAATAAATATTACTAAAGATGAAATGTTAAGTATCTTGGACAAAGAAATCTCTTTTAGGCCAAATTTCAATAATTTCTCACTCTACTGTAACCAATTTCAAATTCCACTAATTATTGTGTCAGCTGGGCTAGATTTCATTATCGAACATTTTTTAAGTAAATTAAAGCTGGAGTATCGAATTCCAGTTATCTCTGGAATTACCGAATATAATTCGAAGGGATTTTCATTTACATTTCCTGAATTAAAACACGAATCTTCAAAAAATTTTAAAGATGACCTAGTCCACTATTATCAAATTCAAGGCTACTATGTATATTACATTGGAGACGGAAGTGGAGATTTTTACGCAGCCCAAAGGGCTGATATTGTGTATGCTGTGAAAAATTCCGAATTAGAAAATATGTGTAATGAGAATGACATAAATTTTAGACCCTTTCTTGATTTTAAGTCAATTATACAATCCCTACTTCCTCTTTGACATCAAACAAAATTATACTCAACATTCCGAAGTAGTATTGCTTATATTTAGCTTGTGGAAGAAGAGAATTACATACAATATTCAGTAAATAATAGGTGAGAAAATCATGTCAAGCGAGAAAGAAAAATCATTTCTAAAGTACGAAGTGACTGGTGCTCCTGCATTCGCAGTGGTACGCATCACATTAGATAATCCAGGCCAAAAGGTTCGTGCGGAAGGCGGAGCAATGGTATACATGGATGGGCATATTAACATGGAAACCAAGTCAGCTGGTGGTGTCATGCGTGGTTTAAAGAGAAAATTCTCTGGTGAATCAATGTTTCAAAACTTTTTTTCGATTTCTGACGGTTCTCCTCCTGGAATGGTAGCTTTTGCGCATGGAGCTCCTGGAGATATTGTTCATCTTCATTTAGCACAAGGTGAGGAATGGGTCCTTAGTCGTGATGCATATATTTGTGGAACCACTAGCATTGCTGTAACTTCAAAATTTGGAGGATTCAAGGGAGTATTAGGTGGTGAAGGTTTGATGTTGACCAAAATCATGGCGGAAGCTGATGGAGATGTATGGATAGGAGGGTATGGATATGTTGAACGGCATGAATTAGAACCAGGTCAAGAATTTGTCGTGGATAACGGTGTTATGATGGCATATCAAGCTGGTATCCAACATAAAGTTTCAAAAGTAGGTGGACGTAAGAGTTTCATGCTCGGTGGAGAAGGTGTTGTGATTCGATATACTGGTCCTGGAGTAGTGTACACACAGAATCGTGAAATTGGTTTATTAGCCTCTTTACTTCTCCCACATCTTCCAGTGACTCGTAGTAGCTAATTAGTCCATTTTTTTACCCCACTCCCCCTTTTTAATTTCTCTAAAAGAAATAAATTCTCTTTTTCCACCTTTGTAGATGGTGTCCTTAATGCCATCGAAAGTTTTAGAACGATTTTTGAGATACGTTACAATCCATACGACTAGTAAGGAAGATGAAGAATCCATTCCTAGCACTAAACGACAATTTGATCTTGCAAAAATACTTGTTGAAGAACTTAAAGATCTAGGAGTAGCAGAAGTCACTTTGACTGATAAGTGCTATGTTATTGCTAGAATACCTTCCAACTTATCCCCCGAGACTTCGAAGAAAGTACCTGTGATTTGTTTTTTGGCACATATGGATACAAGTCCTGAGGAGTCTGGTGAAAACGTTAAGCCCCAGATTGTAAAGAATTACCAAGGGGGTGACATAAAACTTTCTGGAAATCCAAATCTAATAATATCACCTCAAGAAACACCCTCCCTACTGAAATTTATAGGTAGTGACATAGTAACCTCTGATGGTACAACTCTATTAGGAGGAGATAATAAAGCTGGAGTGGCGGCGATAATGACTGCTTTAGCTAGAATGAAGGCTGACCCAAGTTTAAAGCATGGAACCATTAAGGTTGTATTTACTCCAGATGAAGAGGTAGGTCATGGAATTGATGGACTTGATGTTGATTCACTAAAAGCGGATTTTGGCTATACGATTGATGGGGATGAAATGGGAGTGCTAGAATCTGAGACTTTTAATGCCGCAGGAGGGGAGATACAAATTGCGGGATTTAATTGTCATCCAGGCTATGCTAAAGACAAGATGATTAACGCTATAAGAATTCTTGCCGATATTATTCAAAACTTCCCTATTAACGAATCTCCTGAAACAACAGAGAATAGAGAAGGCTATTATCATCCGTATGAAAGCTCTGCATCCGTTAATAAAGCTAAGTTAAAGTTTATATTGCGTGATTTTGATTATGATAAACTCAAGATAAAGATCAACAAGGTAGAAGAGTTCACAAATGATATTCAGCAAAAATACAAGCACTCAACAATAGAATTATCTCTCAAGGAATCGTACAAAAACATGAGATATAAGATTGATGAAGTTCCAAATGTTATGTTGTATGCAGAGGAAGCAATCCAACGAACAGGTATTCCTGTTATTAAGAAAGCTATACGTGGAGGAACTGATGGTGCCCGTTTAAGTTATCGTGGTCTCCCCACTCCTAATATTTTCTGTGGAGCAATGAATTTTCATAGTAAGAAGGAATATGTTCCTGTTCTCGCCATGGAAAAGTCTGTTGAGACAATAATTAATCTAGTCCAAATCTATGTTGAAAAAAATCTTGAATGAAAGATTTGTCAAGGAAATTAAACTGTAAGTATAATTCTGAGGAGCTCTTTCTCTTTCAGGGAAGACGTTTAGACACTATGAGTTATACCCTTTCTCTCCCGATCAATACACTCCGTAAAAACGAACCACTTAAGAATTATGGGACAAACTTGGATTATTTCGATGAGATCTTTATAGTAAAGGAAGATTTTTAGTGTTTTATCTGTTCAGTCTGTTTTAACACTCACTTGTCTGAAAACAAACCTATACATATTATTGCCTTGTTTACAATTAGAAAATCTTTTAGAAGACACAATATATCATTTATTTCATAGGATGAACGATAAATTATGGCAACCCGAAACGAAAAATTGGTTCGGTTAGAGCTTCCCTCTACTTCTGGGGTCGAAGTTGAGATCAGAGAAAGTAACGATCGGTATATATTGAATTTTTTCCAAAATGATAGGCAGATAAATTCCTCTTCTATCTCCTCACCCAAACTTGATCAGGATAGAGTGGTGGATCTCTTGAGCGAGGCTGGAATTGAGTTTTTTAGTTTTTCTGCGATCTTTGACATCGCTGATCTGCTAGTAAACACCATTAAAGATGAATTTCAAGCTTTTTCGATAGACGAAGAGGCGGATTCAACTCCTGTCACTCAAGACACTGATAATGTTACTGAGAGGTTTGGGATAATTACTGAGGATATACCAGAAAGGAAAGATGCAATTGCTGAAGATATAGTGTCAATTAAATCTAGCAAGATTCTAACAATTCCACCTGGTGATAAGGAACTAAAAAGAATCAAGATGCTACATTCGAAATCAGGTTTTGCAACGATTTATTATACCCCTAAAGGAAAATTCGCTGTTGTCTTGTCTCGTGATGAGGAACTTCTCCAAAGAAAAGTCTATTCAAAAGACAACGTAAATCAAGATAAGATTGTAGAATTAATTAGTGAATCAGGTATTGATTTTCTATCATTTTCTGCAATATATGATTCAGCTGAACAAATTGAATCACTTATATTAAAGCCTGAAACTCTCGAATCAGAAGATACTGTTTCAATCCCTCAAATGGACAAAATAGTTGATGTAGATGATCCCACCGCCCTTTCGCAAAAGACTCCTTCACAAGAGCAAGATGAAGTGACACTGGTTGATTTATCTGAATTTGATATGTCCAAGTTTAGCAAGGCTGAAGATTTTGATAAATTTATTACCAAGGTAAAGGAAGTTGTTGAAGTCGGACAACCTCTACCTGTAAAAGAATTGGAAATTGCACATTCAGGGGGAGTGGATTGCATAATACTTAGAAAATTCGATTCGTGGTTTTTGCGTTTTCGTAATTCTGATGGTTCAATCTCTGCCCCTACAGAAATAGCAATAGATCAGGACGAAATAGCTCGAGTCATTAACCAAGAAATTCCGAAAATTTCTTTTAGTTATTTGTATGATGCTTCAGAGTTGATTTATATTACTATTCAAGATTTAGCAACAAAACCAATGGATCAAATCATTATTAATGTCGCTGTGGGTCATTTCTTACAAATTATTGAACAGAATGAAGCAGAGGGGAATCTTAAAGCGGCATCGAAAATTACAGAAGTATTACTTAGACGCTTTCGCAAAGAGAATAATTCCAAGGGAATCCTACGATTTGGGAGGAAACTTGTAAAGTTTCTAGTTGATCAGGGCAAAGATTCCAAGGTTGTGAAGACTCAATCTGATTTAATATCAGATTTATTGAAAATTGATGTTGATACTTCGATTGAATTTGTGTTTGAATCTATAGAAATGCTCGCTGATCAAAATAAACATCTGAATGCAGCTAATCTTTGTGATTTAGTTTTAGATCACTATCTCTCTGAAAAAATTATCCCTGATTCGCTTTCAACGATTTTACTTCTTGCGAAGAAACAAGCCGAATTTTACAAACATGCACGGTTACCCGTTGTAATGTGGGAAAATGCTCTTCGTTATGCCCACTTTGCTTTAAAAGAAATTGGAGAGAGTGGAGATACACTTTCGAATGAACAGAAAGGGGGACATATAGACGATATTGTCTTCTTAGTTGACTCTGCATTGGGAGTACAAGAAGAGCGGAAAGCTAATTTTGAAATACTTAGTACTCTTGAAGAAACATCACGATTATTAAAAGAAATAAATGAGAAAACCCACTATCAAAGATACATTAATCGCTTAATTCTTACCTTGGAAACTCAGGGTAAAAAAGAAAAAGCTTTAGAAATAACATTGGAAGCTGCAAAGGCATTAATGGGTTCAGATACATATGTAAAATCTTGTGAACTTAGTAATCAAGCAATCAAACTATATTATGAATTGAATAAGGTAGAAGAAGCTGTTGATTTTAGTCTTGGAGTTGTAAGGGGCCTAACGGAGTTAAATGAGAGCGAGGCTGCGAAAAATTATCTACAATTTGTTGAAGATTTAATTGGGAAAGCCTATAAAGATGATGATTCACGTCGAATAGAAAAACAACTTGCAATGGGTGATTTACTAGGGAAGCTAGGGATGAAAGATCGCTCTAAATCCTTTATACAAACTGCTCTTCAAACAATTGATGATCCCAAGAAAAGAGAAAAAATTGTTCTAAAATATGTCGATGAAATGCTTGTGAGTCATGCTGTACTGACTGCTCAAGAGATGATAAACCTAGAATTATCACGTTTATTGGAAACAAAGAAGATTAAAGATGTAATAAAGTTTTGTTGCCAATTTATTGACAAACTAAGAGAATCCAATCATAGAGATATGATTTTTGAATATATGCGATACATAGCAAGTTTAATGCTGCAATCAGATCATATTGATTACGATTTACTCCAGCAATTCATAAAAGACTTACTAAGTGAGGCTGAGATTGATAGAGCTGCTTTAATTTTGGATCAACTCATTATCCTCCAAGGTAAACAGAACGATTTTACGAGAGCTATTGATTCAATAAGTCGTTTTGTCGATCATCTCTTGCAAAACACTCAAAGGGTTGACCTCGTCCAGAAATACATTTTCGAAACTGCAGAAGCGTATCGACGAATGGGAGATGAGCAAGGAGCGCTTGAGGTTCTAGTGAAATACCAAGAAGAGGTTCTTGATTATTCTGTTGAGTTATCACAAAAAATTACCGATATTATTCTCAAAGAATACGAGGAGAAAGAAGAGTATAAGAAATGTATCACAATTGTCACAAATATCATAGATAGACAACTAGAGCAGGGTATGTTTCAAGATGCATATATTTTCAGTGTGCAAAATGCCCGTTATATCGAAAGCTCTGGTAACATTTCTGATGTCATCAAATATCTTGGAAAAATGAGAAATAGATTTTTAGAATTTGATCAGTTTGAAGACGCTTCTAAAATGACCGATTTAATATTTAGATTCGGTAAAACCCATCAACAATATAAAATTGCAATCCAATCGATCAAAGAATACGCAAAAATTACTTTAGACAATAACGACTTTATTTCTTCAATAAAATTGGCTCTTGATGTTGCTGCTCTCTTCAAGGAAGATGACAAACCAGATAAAGCACTCGAATTTCTTCATATGATATTCAACGTGACATTTCAACATGTAAAAGAGCCCTCTCTTCAGATTTTCCGCAAGATTGTAGAAATTCACGCAGAAAAGGACGACTTCAAAAAAATCACGAAGAAAGTCGTTGATCCTTTATTGTTGAAATATCCTGATGTTTCCCTTCTTGCAGTCGTGAATGAAGTTCTTTCCCCACCTCTCGATGAATACATCAAATATTCTGAAAGATTCTATGATCAGTTAATTGAATCATCTTCATTAACCTTTGACTCGGCGGAAGGTATAATCTCATTGGTTAATCTCGTTTATGGAAGTGCTTTGGTCGATCCTGGAGATAAATTAATCTTTAAATACGCCGATAAATTGGCAGAATTCGGTTTTGCCGATGAAGCAATGAAATTAATGTCTATATTGTCCGAAAAGTCGAATTTACCTTTCACGGAACTTAATAATCGATCTCTTGAATTTGTTCAAAGTTTAATAAGGAAATCACATATTGAAAAAGCAAGAGAGTTTACAGACAATTTGATTCAGCATATTTCAACGAATCCTGAACTATCTGCAGACAAGAATCATTTAGGTGCCAAAGTCTGCCAGAAATTTGCCCATATGGTAGCTCATGACAATCCAGATCTTGCCTCTGAATATGCCTATCTTGCTGCAGATTATCTACGAGGAGCAAATGACTTTGATGGGGTAGTTAATATCTATAATACTCTTGCAACTCAATACTCCTCCTCAAAAAGAGCGATTCGTATATTCGAAAGAGGAATTTACATTTGTAGTAAATTTAAAGCAAAAAAACACGAAGCCCAGCTACTGGTTTTACTAACGAAATACTTATGTTCTATTTCAAACGACTCAGTACTAGCAGCTTTTCAACAAACTATAGAAAAACTAGAAGAATTAGAGGATCTAGACGAGCTCTTTAGAAATTGTAGTGAAATACTCAATGTAGCAATTTCAACTGATAATTTAGACCTTGTATATAAATATCTGGAATATACGAGTAAATTAGCCAATATGATTAACCGATCTGAAGAAATGGGTGGATCGCTTGTTTTTATGTTAAATCATGTTTCTGATCTAAAGGAAGTTGAAAAATCAAATAAAATTAGGGAATATATTGATGAGCTTGGTATCCAACCCAAGAAATTTAAAAAGGAATTTAAACGGTTATCGGACGAGCGTAACAACTTTTTAAAGTCGAAACCACTGATTGATCAACCACTAATTGAAGAAGATGGAATTGCTGTACCTACATTAGTTGATGCAACTGATCTAATTACGCCTGTAGAACAACCTCGCTTAGATGAAGGTATCGCTCCTGAAATTGTCGAAGAAGAGATTATAGATGTTATCAAAGGTATCAAGGCGGAATCACCACTACCAGAACATGTGGAAACTCCCGAAGTAGTCCAACAGCCACAACCTCAGTTTTCTCCGAAATTGGAAGACAAGGCTACTTTAATGGCAGAACCCCAGATAAGTGGTGAGGTTTTGGAAATCCCCCTGAAAAAGGAGGGATTGGATATGTCGGCTACCCTCAGTGATGATGAACTCTCGAGCTTATTTACGCCTGCCCCCTCCTCTGAAGAGGTTTCGCAAGTACCTCCCTCAGTAGATGATGATATATTATCAGATATTAGTCAACCTGTCAAAGAGGGCGTCACTCTTTCCGATGATGAAGTAACGACATTATTTAGCGCACGAAAAGACTCAAAAATCAGGGGAGCTGATGTTTTACGATCATTATCGGCACAAGAATCCTCAGTCAGCGAGGAAGAGTGGGAAGTTGATGCTTTTGGTCGTTTGTTAAAGAAAGGAGATACCACTCCGTCACCAGATAAAATTAGTAAGCCTAGACCTACAGAATCACCTAGTATAATTGAAGATACAGCGGGAACTCCAGATTTAAGTGCTCTAGAGTCAACATTCGAGCCCAAGAAGGAAGATGTAGTTAAACCTACTCAATTAAAATCACTTCAACTAGAACCTGATTTGGAGAGTCAAAAAAAGAAACAGTTACAAAGTTTACCTGACCTAGAAGATCTAGAAATGGCTCTAGTTGATACAGAAAGTATTATTCCTCCGAAACAAGAAATAAAAGCGTTCGAAGAACCTAAAAGTCTTTTCGATAAAGGCCCCACGAGTTCATTTGACTCTGTTGTAGATGCACTTGCTGAAGATGAATCTAGTGACACCAATGAAATTTTTGGAATTCCAGAAGTGTCCTATGAGGAAATATCTGAACCTCAAACTTCAAAAGCCGCTGAAGTGAAGCCTCCTGATTTAATAGATTTGTTTTCAGATGCTTTATCTGAATTAGGATCGATTACTGGGGAATCTGGAAAGAAAAGCAAGGATAAAAAGAAAAAGAAATAACTCTCAATCTTTCCTTGATTTTCCATACTTAGTAGAATCATAGAGAGGATATTTCTTTATCTGTCCCTCATGTAGTTTATTTCTAACTTGAAATTGAACCACTCTATTCTCTGTACTAAATTCTGGCAAAATATAACCCATTCCGATTCCAGTGTTTAGAAGGGGAGAGAAGCCACCAGAGGTTATGATTCCGATTTCTTTTTCACCCTCAAAGATTTTCATTCCCGAACGAGGACTAGGTCCCTTTCTCATTGATATTAAACCCACTCGAATTTTCTGAAGAGGTAAATCTTTCATTTTTTCGAGTTGAGGTTTTCCTATGAAGGAGGGTTTATTTATATGAATAAATGGGGGAAAATTCAGGTCAGCTTCAAGTGGGTTAATACTTTCTGATATATCATTCCCATAAAGATGATAACCTGCTTCCAATCTTAACGAATCGCGTGCTCCCAATCCACAAGGTTTAATGTCAAATTCTTTTCCTTCTTGGAGTAATTTTGTCCAGATTTTAACCGCATTTGTATTATTCTCCAAAGTGGTATCCATAACAATAATTTCATATCCCGTCTCTCCAGTGTATCCTGTACCAGATACTATAATTTCGCAATCATCAATAGTTGTATGCAAAATATTCCAAGAGGACGGAGGACTTGTAGTTTTTGGCAAAATACGTTTTAGGACTGTTTCTGCTTTGGGACCTTGTAAAGCAAACATAGCTGTTGAGCGTGATATATTTTCTATCTCAAGTTCCAATTTGTAAAAATTCTCTATTAATTCTGATAGCGATTGAATCCAGTAAAGAATTTTTTCATAATTTCCTGCATTCCACACGAGTAGCCACTTGTTATCTTCAAGACGTTCAAAAACAAGATCATCTCGAAAGCCTCCTCTTTCATTGAGCATGAATGTATAAGATGCTCTTCCTACATCTGTTTTCGAAAGATCTCGTGGTACAAGAACATTGAGAAAGGCCTCAGAATCCTTACCCTGTATCCACATTCGTCCCATATGAGAAACATCAAACAAACCAACTGTATTTCGTACCGCTAAATGTTCCTCAATTATAGATGTGTACATTACAGGCATTTGAAAGCCTGCAAAATCAACAACGTCACCATTTTTCGCATGCCAATCATATAATTGTGTTTGCATCGATTTTCACAACGTTTGAATGAATTTTTTGATGTTTTAAGCATTTTATTCCCAGTAACTGGGATTTAACTGACTAAGAACAAGCTAAATTCTATGAATTAATGGACTTTGGATTGGGAGAAAAACTAGTGAGAAATTTATATTAAAATTAATACTAATTACTCTTACAAACAGTAGAATATGTGTGGTATAAAGTTGACTAATGATCCAACATTTAGAAAAATTCGGAGTATTCTTGAATCCCATCATGAATATTGGAATAATGCTATCCCTTTAATTGCTTCAGAAAACCTTACAAGCCCCGCTGTAAGAGAAGTAGCTATTTCAGATTTAGCTCATAGGTATGCAGAAGGATGGATAGGAGAGCGAGTCTATCCTGGAAACGAATATTTCGACGATATTGAAGAACTCACTTTAAAACTCTTGAAACAGCTTTATAAAGCCCCTTTTATAGATGCTCGTCCTATTTCAGGAGTTGTTGCAAATTTAACCGTCTATACTGCCTTCACAAAAGCTCACGATAAGATGATGGCGATATCAATTCCTGTAGGTGGACATATAAGCTCTGGACCTCTTTCTGCAAAATCAGGATCTTTCATCGGAGGGACAGCAGGGGCTGTTTCCAGGTTAAATGTGGATTACATTCCTTTTGATCGTTATGGATTAAATATTGATATAGATGCAGCAATAAAGGCATTTCGTGAAAAAGAACCAAGGCTTGTGCAATTTGGTGCAAGTGTTTTTCTATTTCCACACCCCCTCAAGGAGCTGATACCCGTAGCTCACGAGGTAGGAGCGCATGTGAATTATGATGCAGCTCATGTCGCAGGATTAATAGCAGGAAAACAATTTCAAGACCCTCTTAAGGAAGGAACGGATACTATGACTATGTCAACACACAAAACGTTCCCAGGCCCTCAAAAAGGAATTGTAATAGCATCCCAAGATGAACTTGCAGAAAAGATCAAAGCGGCTGCATTTCCAGGAATGACATCAAATCACCATTTAATGCATGTAGCTGGTCTTGCGGTAGCGGCTGCAGAATTTCTACAATTTGGAGAAGCGTATTCAAAACAAATAATTCTTAACGCGAAAGCTTTAGGGCAAGCATTGTATGAGCGTGGTTTTAAAGTAGTTTGTCCTGATAAAGGGTTCACAGAATCACACACATTACTAGTTGATATCACAAATTTCCAAGATTCAATTGGTTTAGGAGCAGATGTTGAACAAAGACTCGAAAAGGCTCATATTGTTGCAAACAGAAATTTATTACCATGGGACATTTTAGAAAAGCGTAATTATTTGAATCCGGGAGGAATTCGTATTGGAACCCAGGAAATCACTAGATTAGGAATGAAAGAATCAGATATGATCACAATCGCAGAATTCTTTAAATCTGTAGTTTTAGATAAAAAAGATCCACAAACTGTTGCTCAGGAAGTATCAGAGTTCCGAAAAGAATTCCAAAAAATCCATTACGGATTTGAAACATCGATTAAAGCGTATGAATATATTAAAATAGTCTAGATTGGTAAAAATTGGTTTTTTGCCTCTCTTTCTTATTTCCAATCATTCGTTGCCAACCATCCATCTACTGTCTCCCTTAAAACCTCCCATGGTTTGACTGAATTGAGATTAAACGATTTTGCCTGAGCCCAATAACTACTCATTTTTCCTTCTGCATCAGGATCTGCTTTATTTCTCTTTTGCCATCTTTGAATTACAACGATTTGTTTATCAGCGTCATCAACAGATTGGACTAATAATACCGCTGTCCACCAGCGTCCCCGTCGTGAGATTGTTTTACCTTTAAGTAAATGATAGTAATCTGAATGATAAGGAAATTTTTCTTTTGTTTTTTCATTTGCCATTGGTATGCTTCCTATTTTGTCTATTTTGGGCACAATCCAAACCAAATTAAAAAATTGGCTAATCACATATATTTCTGAGTAGCTCTTAAGATAAATTTTTAAGAGGTGTCATTCATTTATTCTAGCAAGAGTGACTGCAAGTTAGAGTTGGTGTTTTTTTGAGCGAGTACGAAAGCTATATTCATTACGGACGATTGGTGGTCCTTTTACAGTTTATTTTAATTCCTACTTACTTCTATTTGTTATCTTTCATTTTTGTAGGAGGTGTAATCTGGTTTTTAAATACCCCAGAACTGATATTTCTTTCTGATTTTATTGTGTACGGAATCGGACCTCTTATAATGGCTGTTCCTTTCTTTTTTTGGACATACGGGAAGAGATTCCAAATTGGAGACGCATATGAAACATTTGGACGTGAAGTATGGCGTTTACCAACAACAATTAAAGCTTTTTATGGATTTAATTTCCTTTTAGGTATTTTTTTCTTATTTCCATTGTTGGTACCGGTTGTATCCCTATTTGGTGGGTATTTCATTGCCGTCTACCTCTTTGGATGGCGAGAGGAAGGGAAATCGATATCGAGTCATAGGAGGACCAAAATTCTAACTTTGGTCTATCTTCCATTACCTCTACTGGTTATAATCGGATTCTATTTTGGTTATGATTTCTTAGGTACGCAAAAAGGAATTTTTGCTTTCTTTATACAACTCATTGAATACTGGACATCACAAATTGACACTTTATACACCTCTGCGCTAATTATAGCAGATTCAGCAACAATTGGGGGGGCTATTTATTTAGTATATGAAGGTGCACGGCAGGTCGATCGTGATGTAAAGGTACCGGAATTTTTGATAACTCTAATTTCCTTAGTTTTTTTTATCAGCCTAGAAGTACTGTATTTATTCTTCACTGAAAGTTTTGAAGGATTCTTGGGATGGATTCACCTTGTAGTTGTAATTCTTGGAGTTTTACTCCTCATAATTAGGTACTGGAAAGGATTATTGACAAGTCGAGATACGAGCATAATAGGTTGGTTGACTTTGCTACTCTTTCAACTTGTTAACTTTGCTTCTGGTGCTTTAGAAACCATTAGCCGATCTAGTGCCATTTTCATTGCATTTGCAATCTTTTTGTTCCTTTTCTGGGTGGCATATCAACGTGCAGGTCAACGTTACTGATGGGGGGTAATTGTTTTATTAGCTCCTCAACCTCTTCGCTAGTAGAATGAGCGCACAACAGAAGATCCCTCCTACCCAACAATTCCAATTTCGTTTAACTATTGAAGAATGGATGGCAATCGAATTTGAACGAGTTACTTTACAGTATTCTACTTTATTAGATGTCATCGAACAAGTGAAATTTTATGGGATTAATGGATTGATTCAACTAGAGAATCAGAAAATTAGCCCCTTTTATTTTCACCTGATTGAAGGTGATGAAGAAAAATTTTTAATAATTATTTTCTCTATTCCTGTATTTCAGTCATTAGATTCGAATGCCTTGTCAACAGGAATGGAGTATTTCTCTGCAATTTTAAAGAACATCTTCTGCGAGAATAAGTCAGTTTCAGAATCTGAAATTTTGGCGTTTAGTGATATAAAAAATCTTCCCCTCTTTCGATCACAGGGTCATGATATAATACCCTATGAGGACTACACAGAGAAGATTGAACTTCAATTGCGAATGAAAGTACGTACAGGAATCCAAATCTTCCCTGTAACGAAAATTATTGAAGATATTTCCACTGAATCTATGCAACACTTGAAAGAACTAAGAAAAGCTAAGGCAGCTCTAGTTACAATACAATCAAATCTTCGAGAGTACTCTGCACGGATTTCCAACAGATATCGTATCACTGTTAAACCTTATTTGTTTAGAACTGCATTAGAAAACCGATTTGAACCTTCTTTTATTTCTGTGTTCTCTTTAGACGCCACTAGTCAGGTAAAAGATGATTTTTCTGTTTTAGTATTTTCTTGTGAAGTAATTAATAGAATTAAACAAGATGAACTGAAAATTCTGATTGCTCATGAAATAATCTTTGATTTGTTAAAAGATAAGTTCTCAAGAGGTATAGTTGAAAGAGAAATTTACCAAATACTATCAAATGGGAACAAAGACGATCCAAATTTCTTCATTATAAAAGAACTGAATAAATTTTTTACAGAGGAAGAAATTTCAAAGGCTCAAAATGCAATTAAACAGACAATAGAGGACCTTTTAGAAGAAAATTATCCAATAATGAGACTTGATTGATAAAATGGTTATGTGGATACTTAAAGGATAGAGTGAAATGTCAGATATTCAACAATTAGAACAAGAGATCCTTCAGGATGCCCAAAACAAAGCGGAAAACATTCTTAAAGAGGCGAAAAAAGAAGCAGATGAAATGTTGAGCCAAGCGAGAAGCAAGAATAAGGAACTCATGCAAAAAGTCGAAAAGGAAAAACTCGAAAGTCAAGAGATTGAAGTCCAGAGAGAGCTCTCCCGAATCAGGATAAAGAGCAAAATTGAACTAGAAAATCTCAAAGAATCCTTGGTTCAAGAAATTTTTGATGATAGCATAGCAAAAATCCGACAGATGCGCAAACAAAAGGACAAAAGATATCTAAAGGCTCTTTCTGAGCTTGTAATTTTGAGTGGAACCATTTTAGAAGGTGGAGAAATGAATGTCACTCTACACCCTGGTGATGCAGAAACCATCGATAGAAACTCCTTGGAAGCTGAAGTTGCAAAGAAAACTGGAACCAGCACTAAACTTAATATATCCTCTTCAGAACAAGATTTTATAAATGGTGGTGTTATTTCTAAAAAAGGCTCTTTAACTGTAAATAACACTTTTAATGCAATTTTTGATCGAAGAAAAGAGGCTATACGAAATAAACTGAATTCTGTCATTTTCAAAGATGAGAGCTAAGGAATAAAAAAGTGCATAAAAGATATAGACGGAATCAAAAAAAGAAATTTTCAGTCTTAACGACAAAAAACAATTCTCTTCAGAGAGTATATGGATTGGTACGCCCTATGATACGTAAAATCATTCGACCAAGCATCATCGTGTTTGTGATAATGCTTTCTTTAGGATTTTTGCCTTCTACCCAGCCCGAGATGATTCAAGTCAATGCTGTAAAAGCACAGTCCGAATCTCCATTGATTGAAATACAAGAAGTGAATCTTGAAGTTGAGAAGGACGGAAAATTTGTCGAACTTGAAGAACTGACTCTGGACGAACCAACGACAGGTCAAACAACATTGACACCCCAAGTAGTCAATAACTCAAAGCTGCGAGTGAATGTGTCTTATTCCACAATTATCGGGAATGAAGAATCAATTGTAATTCATAGCTTTGCTGTAGAAGTATACGAATTTCGAACTGGTGAACCTGACAATTTTACAAAAAATGCAGGAATATCTGAATACGAAAAAAGTAATCCTGAAGAACTAGTATTACCTCCAAATTCTTCGAAATCAGAAGTATTACAGATTTCTTCCCTTGCATTACCGACATATGGTAATTATAAATTTGCGTTTAAAGTCGAATATCATGTTTACGGTGGAGATAGTTTAGCCTCAAACGTATATTTTGCTAAAAATATGTCTTTCGAGTTTGTTGAGAGTTTGCCCGAGTCTCCATATGTTTTATACTTCCTCTTTTACACTATTTCCATTGTCTTTATTGCCTTTGTTGCTTTAGGCGTTTATGGAGATCGTAGATATAAAAACTTAGAGATTTGACATTTCAGATCGGGGTTGTGATTCAAATCCCAGAGCTGGAGAATCTAAATATCTTTGATTATAATCGGTAACTTTCAAATCAATTAGCTGCAGGAATATGCGATTTGTATTGCTTGCTATTAGTGAAAAGACTGCAAGCGTCCCAGGATCAAATGATTCATGAAAATACTCTTGGTTATTTGTGAACTCTTCCATATAGTCCAATGTTGCATTATAAATCTTAACTTTGTAAGTAACTCTAAAGAATTGAGGGTGAGGTGTTTTTAAAAGAAGTTTTATATAGAAACGCTCATTCAGAGGAACCTCCGCTGGACCCTCTAATGACAATGTTATATTTTTCCATACTAACGTGTTCTTAGCGGTTAACTCCGGTATCATTTCAGGTATCGGGACCTCTAAGTCGAATAATTCTTTTGTGAGTTGATTATAAACGGAAAAGAAATTAAATTTTTCAGTAAATAGAAAATCAACAGTATAAGGCCGAGAAGTGGAGGAATCAACTCTGTAGATATTAAATCCCGGTGATTGAGAGTCAATTTTTGTAGGATCGAGTACCAACCCGAAGGAAAGAGAATGCATGCTCTGGTAAGTTAGTTGTGTTTGAATGTCCGTACCTGAAAAAAACAGTCCTAAACCAGGATGAGTATGAGCCCAACCAACTATCACCTCTCCTTGGTCAATTCGATCAAAAGATATTAGAGAAAAAACTTTTTCATAATCACTGATATCTACAAATACAGAGGAACCAGAACCAATGGGAACAATATCAGTCACATTTACAGATTCTCCATTAATACGACCAAGGATTAATCCAATACATTCTCTCCACTTCCTTGACTTTTCTAGAGGATTAGCATTCTCGAGCGCAAACCTTAGAAAATTTCTATAAACTTCCTTTGGAATTTGGATCATGAAGGCATCTCAATGCTAGAAAAGGATTTTGATTGTGTGAATAAGAATTCCCGAGTAAACAATTGACCTGAATTTAGGTCGCATTATATGTTTTTTTGGGTTTATTGCGAAGTCTCGTCTATTGACTTCGAATACTTGCTGCAATTCTAATGCCTCATTTTCGTTGATTTTTTCAACTGTTTGTTCTACTTGTCCCCAATTTGGAACAAAGCAGATTAAATGGCCACCACCAATTAAAGAAGGAGTAATTGAATCAATTGCTTCAAAGGGGGTTGAAAAATCTAAAAAAAATGCATCGAGGGCTGGAACCTGAATACTTTCACGAATATCATGAATCTGAAAAGTAATAATATTTTGCAACCCAGTCATTTGAATATTTTGTTCTGCGTTCCGTAAATGTTTCTCATTAATATCGAACGAATATACATGTCCATCAGGAGCTACATTCCATGCAAGAAATGAAGTTAGGGCTCCAGATCCAGTCCCCGCCTCTCCCACTTTCATACCATTACCTATACCCGCCACGCTACAAGCTAAAGCGCAATCATCCTCGTACATGATTTGAGTTTTTAATCTAAATGATCGAAGAAAATCTCTGGGAGAGGGTTTCAAGAGTAAAACGTGTCCCTTTATTAAAGAGACTACATTGCCATATTTTTTTCCAATTATCTTATCATGATCTATTCTACCGAGATGAGTCGATTTTTCTCCCTCTCTTTCAAGCTGGAAAATCCAAGATTTAGGATTTTTCTGTGTGATCTCAACCGCTCTAACAATACTCCCTTCTTTGAGCATTTTATCCTCTTCATGCTAAATTAGTAAATATAGTGGGTGCTGATTTAAGGTTGATGATCGGAATAAACCGTATTAAACCTGTATGGGCATTCTCCAAATCTTGTTCCTGAAGAAATTTGAGAAACTTAATTTGATTATCAGACTTCTGTAAATCGTATCTCACTAAAGCCTGTCCTTCTTCTTCTAGTTCAGACTCTGTTGTCATATAAAAGAGTACAGGCAATGCTCGGTAGTCGAAATATCCAGGAAAAATGGCAAAAGAGCCATAATAGTAAGTTCCTTCCTTTATCTTCCATTTAAAGATGGTAGATGGTCTATCGGGGCTGGAACTAGATATTAGACGTACAAGATCCACAAAACTTGATAATTCGATACCATAAGCGCTAGGTAATTCCATAATCGTTCCCTTTCTAAATATTTTTCTTTAAACCGAAGAAGTTGAATAATTGTTCTTTCTCTTCTTCAGAATCAACTATCCGTTTGCTAAATCCACGCCTGTATTCTTTCTCGTTTAATGAATCTATCATTATACTAACATTTCTTTTTCGAACAGGAGATAAATGTTGGTCGTATAAGACGAAAAGTGTTTTTTTCTCTAGGTCAGCAACAACGTAGGCATCTGATGGGATCATAACTGGATCTATATGTTCAATTAGTTGGTTTTTCGATACACGATATATTCTGATAGGATTTGTACTAATTAATGCAGTCAAGCGTGAGTCAATTTCTTTCATTTTTTCCTTTTCAAAGTCATCTTCTGTTATGAATATGTCTGGAGTAACGTTTGATAAGTAAGAAAGAATAAGGCCATGTGCATGTGACATAATACGTTTGAGTTGTCTTTTAAAAATTATACAGATAACTGAGGGTCTCTTATTCAAGCGAGGATCAGTTGTGAAAGTTGACTTAACGAAGAAAGCGTAAGCTAAACATAAATAATCTTCATTTGAAGGAATCGGTAATGGACCAAAGATATCCTCACTAATCTCTTCCCCGATCAGTGTCATAATGCGGATTGATAGATTAAAACCTTGATCTTCCGGTACATGATTTTCGGCTGAGTTAAAGATTACCTGAGGTCCAGCATCAGTGAATATACTAATTATTATTCCGATTACTGGACTCTCTGTTTTTACGGTCATCTTGAATCGCCGTTGATTGAATATTAAGGTTCTTGCTTAAAAATTCAGCTAGACAATGTCCTCAATCGTAAGATTTTGTTTCGTCTAATTAGGAGATTACATTTGTTTGGATTGCTAGCGTTTTAGCTGCTTTCTGTGATAGTCCTGTTTCACCTAGGATAGTATAAATTGAATCCATTTTGTGTGCTCTTTGCAATGCGTTTATGATCGCTTCGGGATCTATTTCGTCTTCTAATTCATCAAGACAAGTGGGACAACCTGCGGTTTCCAATATTTTAATAATTTGTTCATAATCTTGACCTTGTAATTTTGCCATGAGAATTGTGCCAAGCGCAACACGTTCTCCATGAAGAATATCAATCCCAGGTGTCTCGGAGTGTAAAGCTTGAGAAAATAAATGCTCTGATCCATAACCAACTCTAATATCATTAGAAGTCCCCATAAGAACTCCTGCGATGAGTAAGGCCTTTAATACTACTTTTACCGCCTTCTCTTGATCTACTAATGCTTCTGAAACTTGATTTTGAAACAAAGAATCAGCACTTTGTAATACTCCACCAACAAACCGTGAAAATTTAACTGATTTTATCCGATGAGCATATCTCCAGTCCCAAATCGCAGTCATTTTTCCGACAGTATCACCTACACCTGCAGCTAAATATCGGGGAAGGTCGGGATGCTGGACAATTTTGTCAATATCTGCAATGATAGCAACCGGAGGTCGACTTTCTCCTATATATTTTTCCGTCGGATCGTTTAAAAAGATAAAAGGGGAAGCTATTCCGTCATGAGAAGTTGTGGTTGGTACAGAAATTAATTCTGTTTTATGGTTTGCTTTAAACGAACAATATTTTCCAATATCAATTACTTTTCCTCCTCCCGCACAAATCATAATGTTAGAACCAGTATTCTTTACTCTATCTTGATATGTAATGGCTGCTTCAAGGGAAGCCTCCTCGACGATCAAGGTGTCAAAGGGAATACCATTCTGTTCTAAAATAGAATAGACTTCCTCCCCTACAATATGACGCGTTTTAGTTCCTGAAAGTACCATCACTTTAGGCTTGAATCTCAAAGACTCAATTATTTGCGGGATTTTATCGAGAATTGAATTTCCAATGATGATTGATCTGGGTACGATCGATTCTAGAATCTCTGATCCCGGCATTGTGAATCTATCCCTTAATCTCGCCTTTATAAGATTAATGACGCAATCCTTAAAAACTCCTGTGTGCGGGGGAGAGAACAGAGGAATTTAAAGCGTAGAATCAAATTTCTCTTCGGGGAATTATGCTAAATCTTGTAATGGTTTCTTGTATCCAATCTAATATCTCCTAGATTTGTATCTTTCTTATAAGGTATAATATCAATACTAGATTGGATTCTACTCTTCAATTATAATATTGAGTAAAAAAAGAACGTAAATAATTCCCTTATTCATTATTATATTAGGATTCTCCCAATCATTCAGAATATTATCCGAAGTTATGATGATAGGTCTAATTTAGCTCTCTCAGGTTTAGAAATTTAATTTCATGATTCATAATCAAACTTGAAAATGAAATTGAATTACTTGAAAGAGGTGGAATACTAATTCAAGAAAGGATAATAAGACAATTCTTTACAGCATTGGGCAAATCCAAAGTATAACACATATAAAAAGAGAATCTAAAGGATAGAAACTTGAATGGCCAATAAACATTCCAAATATAGTCGTGAATCAGCAATCGATCACCTAAAAGCTGACTTAATTAATGCCCTCCCCCCAAATGCACAGATTTCTAATGTCGAGTTCGAAGGACCATTTGTTGTACTCTATTCTTTAAATCCAACAGTACTTATGGAAAATGGAGATGTTGTAAAAAGCTTAGCGAAGACCCTTCGTAAACGCATTGTTATACGATCTGATGTATCTGTAAGAAGAGAAAAAGAAGAGGCAAAAGCAAGAGTACGTGAAATTGTACCAGAGAATGCAGAAATAACCAATATAATTTTTGATGATGAATTGGGGGAAGTAATCATCGAAGCTAAAAAACCAGGAGCGGTAATAGGAAGAAGTGGGACAACTCTTCGCGAAATTGCAAGAGAAATTTCTTGGAGACCTAAGGTTGTCAGATCTCCTCCGATTCAATCACAACTTATTAATACCATCCGGTACACACTCACCAAGGAATCAGATAAGCGTAAAAACGCTTTACTTAATATTGGTAAAAGAATACACAGACCTAGAGTAATTGAGGATGATTTTATCCGCTTAACAGGATTAGGAGGATTTTCGGAAGTAGGGCGATCGTGCATGCTCTTGGAAACCGCCGAAACAAAAATTTTAATTGATACTGGTCTAAATGTTGGTACTCGGGAACCTGGAGAGATGTTTCCTTATTTTAGTGCCCCTGAATTTGACATAGCTCAGCTAGATGCAGTCCTAATTACTCATGCTCATCTCGATCATAGTGGATTGGTACCGTACCTCTATAAATGGGGGTATCGTGGACCAGTTTATGTGAATGATGCGACCCTTTCATTAATGACACTCTTACAAAAAGATTACATCGAAGTAGCTGAAAGAGAGAATAAACTTGTACCATTTAGTCAAAAGAATATTAGAGATATGATTCTACACACAATAACAAGGAGATATGGAGAGGTAACAGATCTTAGTGATGATGTACGGTTAACCATGACTCCTGCAGGACATATATTGGGTTCTTCAATTTTACATCTTCATATTGGGGATGGGAAGTACAATCTTGCGGTTGCCAATGATTTCAAAGGAAGGCGCTCCCGATTGTTAGACCGTGCAAATACTCGATTTCCACGATTAGAGACAATAATTATGGAATCAACCTATGGAGGTCCCCGTGATGTTATGCCTCGAAGAGAAGATGCTGAAATACAACTCGTAAAAATTATAAATCAAACAGTAAAACGTGGTGGAAAGGTTCTTATCCCAACTTTAGCGGTAGGAAGAGCACAAGAGCTCATGATTGTATTAGCTCATTATTATAAACGGAGACAGTTAGTAAAGGTACCAATTTATTTGGATGGTCTCATCGCAGAAGCAGCAGCAATTCATTCATGTCATCCTGAATATTTATCTTCATATTTACAGGACCAGATATTTAACGAAGGTCAAAACCCCTTCCTTGCAGAGATTTTCCATCAAGTAAACCAAAACGAAAGGACGGGTCTCTTACGAGGTGAACCTGCAGTCATTTTAGCTACATCTGGAATGCTTACTGGAGGCAATTCAGTGGATTATTTCAAAAAAATGGCTGAAGATGCTCGAAATTCCATTGTTTTTGTTAGCTATCAAGCAGAAGGAACTTTGGGCCGACGAATTGCCACAGGGGTGAAAGAAATTCGTAGTATTGAAGATGGCAGGATGAAAATGATGAGAGTGAATATGGACATCCATCAGATAGATGGCTTCAGTGGCCATTCAGATAGAGGAGAAATTATGAATTTCTTCCGAGAATTGAGTCCAAAACCTGAACAAGTCATTTTAATGCATGGTCTAAGAAACAAATCTCAATCATTGGCCCAATCTCTATCAAAAAGGTATCATGTCAAGGTAAAAGTACCTTATAATCTTGAAACCTTACGGTTCAAATAGTTTGAAACATTAGAGAGTAAAAATGTCGTTTAGAAAAGAAATGAGTTCGAAACAAAGGAAAAACATAATTTCTGCAATTTTAGCCCCTGGAATCTCTTCAAGGAAACTGGAAAATTATGTTCAGTTTGTTCTACAAGACGAAAAGAAGAATGTAAGTTATTTATTAGATAAAGAACAGCACATCACTTTCTTTTCTTATGAAAAAATGTATCTTCCCACATTGAAATTCATTCGTAAACATACAGAACTCGAATTCCCGTCTGTTCAAGTCGACGAGGGCGCTGTTAAATTTGTGATAAATGGCGCGGATATATTTTCACAAGGAATTGTCAATTATAACAGAGAATTTTCTGAGAACACCATCGTTACAATCATGAATCCTCAAGATTCTGTATTAAGTATCGGAAAATGTCTATTTTCTTCTAGACATCTTTTGAAGGCAAAAGGGAAGAGTATTATCAACCTCCATTATCTAGGAGATAAAATTTGGGAAGAAAGTGTGTGAGAAGGATTGTTGGACAACGAAAAAGCAGTTACTATTTTCTAATAACAGATATATAATCTGAATATTTCTCTGGATGCAGACTAATATCTCAATGAATTGACATAAAGGACGTCTTGAAATGTCTTATAAGGTTTTACCAGAGTTAAAATATTTACCAGAACATGATTGGGCGAAACGTGACGGAGAATACGTATTGGTAGGAGTAACAGATTTTGCTCAAAAAACACTAAAGGATGTAGTCTACATTGAACTCCCTGAAGTGGGAGAAACATTTAACTTCAAAGCTGTAATTGGGTCGATTGAAAGTGTAAAGGCAGTGGCCGAATTAGTCAGTCCAATTAGTGGTGAAGTCATTGAAGTCAATGAAGAAGCCGTAGATGCTCCTGAAAAGGTTAACCAAGCACCTTATGAAACATGGCTTGTTAAAATAAAACCATCGGATTTGGAAACTGATTGGAATAAACTAATGACACCCGAAGAGTACACGATTCATTGTGCCGAAGATTAATACCAATCACTATCAACTAGTGTATTTTTAGATGAATTCTCTTGGCAGCTTCCAGAACAAGAATTTATTTCGTTGGAATGGGACTTACTGGGTTTAATAACCTCTCATTAAAAGCTCTAGAAATCCTAAGACTTGTAGAAATTATCTTTGTAGAAAAATATACGAATTTCATTTCACAGGATACACCTGAGTTCTGGGATGAAATAAACCAGAAATTAAAACCGATATCAAGAAAAGATTTAGAGGAAGACGACCAATTATTCCTAGAAAAGATTGAAGGTAAAACGATTGCGTTTCTCATACCTGGAGATCCATTCATTGCGACCACTCACAATTCTTTCCGAGTTGCCGCAACGAAAAAAGGCTATGAATGCAGATTAATACATAATTCCTCAATAGTCTCAGCTGCAATCTCGATTTCTGGATTATCCTCATATAGTTTTGGCCGAACAGTTACCTGTCCCTTTCGTAGCAATAAAAGTGAATTTCCATACAGAATAATACAGCAAAATAAATCTATTAACGCTCACACACTAGTTCTTCTTGATATTAATTTAGTAGATAACAGGTTTTTATCCGTAAATGAAGCTATTTCGATATTATTTGATCTAGAAAAAGAGCTTAAAGAGAATGTCTTAAGTGATGAGAGTATAGTAATTGGATTAGCAAAAATTGGGTATAGCGAGGAAATTATTTGTGCTGGTTCGATGGATAAAGTATCAAAATCTTTTAACTGGAACGAAATTGGACCTCCTCAAGCTTTAATTATATGTGCTAATACTTTTCATTTTGCTGAAAAAGAGGCACTTTCAGCATTGTGGGGAACAGATCCCGATCAGTAAATAAACCAAGATCACAAATTAATATTTTGTGAGAATATATTAGGTAATCAGGAAAATTAATTATGCGGGTGCCAATATAATGAGTAACGAAACCAAGGAAGGAAGATTATTCCAGTCCTTATTAAAAGAGTTTTTGAAAGTAGCTTATTTATTAACTGTTGAAAAAGATTCGTTTACTGTGGAAGATTTTTCTACCAAACTTGATCGGACTGTAGAAGAGGGAAAAGCGTTACTTTCTGTATTGACAAGCATGAATCTAACTAAAAGATTAACAAAACCTTTACACCATTTTATGATTACTCAAGGTGGCAAAAATAACCTGAGAATTATTTTAACAGGAGGGGTTTTCGATATAATTCATCTAGGTCATGTTAAAACATTGAAAGCCGCAAAAGAGGGAGGAGACATCCTTATAGTAGTTGTTGCCTCAGATAAAATGGTCGAATCGACCAAAGGAAGACCACCATTAAATTCTCAAATGAATCGGATGAAACTCCTTGAAGAGCTAACCGTTGTAGATATCACGGCGAAAGGAAATCCAGATCCATCGAAATTTTTGGAAACTGTCGTCGAATATGAACCCAATGTGATAGCTTTGGGTTATGATCAATCTTCAACTGAAACTATGCTTGCCGATCAATTAGAAAAATCTGATATTAAGAATATCGTGATCAAGAAGTTAAATGTTCAGGTTCCAAATGAAAAATCCTCTCTAAAATTTAAAAATCTAGATCAACACTCATTTGAGTAATAAATAGATCTATTTTATGGAAATACTCTACTCAAGAACTATCTGGAGTTCATCTCCATCCTTTACACCATATTTTTTCTTAATGTATTCAGGGGAAATTAATTCAATTTGATTTGAATGATGTGTACGTTCTGGACGCACTATTGCTGCCGGAATTTTGTCGTCATTCACCAAGATAAATGTTGGCCATATGAATACTTTCCCAAAAACTCGATCTCCATCCCTGAAACCAGAAATAAATTTACCTGGTAATCGTAATAAACGTTCAAAATTGCGTATCGTTACATCATCCAGAATTTGCAAATTCAATGTTCCTGGATACGGAGTAAAATCTAGTATCATTGAGAATTGATCTCGATATGCCTTTTGTCCCATATAATATGCTCCTTCACCCATCCCTGTAATCACTTTTCCTCGTAGGACAATTTTTTCAGTAATTTCTCGCCTACTGGCCGTAAGAATCATCCATAAATCCGTAAACACCTGTTCCAAGTTGGCAATTCCTTCAGGTGTAATTTTAATTGAATTTCCTCTCTGAGAATAATTTCTAACAATCAGGTTTCTGTTTTCCATTTCTACAAGTTTTCTCGATGTTGATTGCTGAGATATTCCAATAGACTCACCTAATTCTGATGTTGTACATGTAACAAGTCGTCTGCCTCCACCCATTTTTCCTAATGTAATAAGTATGTCTAAGTAACTAAATAGACTACTTTTCGTTTGTTTTGGGGTAGAATTCATTGCCGATAAGCTCCAATGGATAAGAACAACTCGCTACAAAATATTTAATATAATTACTTGATTCTGGGTAGATGGATTTCTGAGGCAAGTTACTCCATAAACGAACACTAGACGGCTTATTCCATGATGAGAATAGATATTTTTCTTGAATATACCTAGAATTTTTATAATTACTATTAAAATGAATAATACGTGATTAAAAGGGCGCATAGCTCAGCAAGGTAGAGCGGTGGGCTCTTAGAAAAGGATTTAATAAATATATTTCTTCTGATAGAAGTATTCATGAATTCTTTTAGAGAGACCCATTGGTCGGGGGTTCAAGTCCCTCTGCGCCCGTCGAACAAAATCTATACACAGATTTCTCCCTTAATTTCGATTAATGTACATGAAATTCTCTCTGTATAGACAGATAATTTTATTCTGGGCAAAAATCTATAGAAACCGGAGATGAAGCTCATTCAAAAAAGTGGCTCTTTTAATGGAGTTAAACTTCCCCTTATTCAAGCAGAAGAAGCTCGTCTTCGATTAATAAAGGCAGGAATTCTATTAAAGTCAAAGAAGATATTCAACAATCACGAATTTGTTTTTTTTCCAATTTCAGATTCAGTGAGCGCTTCTGACGTTCTCGGGGGTCTTGAATATCAATTAGTCTATCATATTTTTCCTGAAGAGTTTTTAAAACCTTCGGTTTTAGATTTACTAAAAAAAGAATTTCCTAATGAGCCATGGGACAATATTTCGATAAAATTTGATCAGATTGGAGAAATTGGGCTTTTACGATTAGATGACGAGATAACCTCGAGAGAGTTTCGCACCAGTGCAGGGAGTGCGATAATAAACGCATATCCGAAGATTACCACCGTAATGAATAAATTAGATGTTACTGAAGGAATAGAGAGAATTTTTCCCATAGAACTTCTAGCTGGAGAAGAAAAATATGAGAGTTGGCATAAAGAATATGGAGTCTTGATAAAAGTTGACTTAAGGAGAGCATATTTTAATCCTCGACTTGCCGAGGAACACAGACGTCTTGCGTTGGAAATTTCTCGTGGAAACCGAATTCTGGATTTATTTACTGGAGTAGGTCCCTTCGCTCTCCATTGTGCGAAGGCACAAAATTGTGAAGTAATTGCAGTGGACATTAATCCCTACGCAATAAAGAGTTTAAAAGCCAGCATTAAGCGAAATAAGCTTAAAGGATCAATAATCCCTCTCGTTGGGGATGCTGGAGAAATTTTTAGAACTAAAAGGCACTTTGACAGAATAATAATCAATTTACCTAATCTTTCTATTAATTACCTAGAATACACATCTAAACTGATAAAGGATGGGGGAATCATTACATTTTACCAATTTATGGAGAAAATTGAACAACCTGAACAATTCCTAAGTACAATAATTTCGAAAAAGCTTATGAATGTCTGTAATCATGAAATTCTAAATATTCGTGTTGGCCGCGAGGTCTCTCCCTCTAAAATTCAGCTAAATGTAGACCTAAGAATATCTAGTGTATAGTATATCACAGAAGAAGAAAAGGAGTATTTAATCACGTGTCATCTCTTCAGCAGGATAAAGATCTATTGATACAGAACTACCGAGTAAGAGGACTAATAAAAGACGAAATAGCATTCAAGGCTTTTAAAGAAGTACCAAGAGAAAAGTTTCTTCCAAAAAATTTTCAATCCTCAGCATACTCCGATCACCCATTACCATTAATGAATACAGGACAAACAATTTCGGCTCCGCATATGACAATAATGATTTTGGAATATCTAGAGCTTTCTCCAGGACTGAAAGTATTAGAAGTGGGTGCTGGATCAGGGTATCAAGCAGCTTTGATGGCTGCAGCAATTACTTCAGACAAGAAGACGGGTCATGTCTATTCCCTAGAAATTGTGCCAGAACTTGTTGGATTTGCTCAAAAAAATGTGGAAGAAACAGGATATGACGATCGTGTAACGATAATTTCTGGAGATGGCACACTAGGGTATGAGGCAGCTTCCCCTTATGATCGAATAATTCTCACTGCTGCTGGCCCAGAATTACCCCCTCCATTATTCAAGCAGCTTGAAATAGGAGGAATATTAGTCATGCCTGTTGGAACCCCAAGGATGTGGCAAGTAATGACCAGATTTAGAAAGAATTCGAAAACAGAATTCTCCAAGGAAGTTTTATCTTCAGTTGCCTTTGTACCACTTAGAGGCCAATATGGTATCTAACTTTCAAAAAACGTATCAAGAGTGCTTTGACTTGTAATTCGTTGAAGGGCCTTTATCTGTCTTTGAATACGCTCTGGTGTAAATCCCCGCTCCTCAACTAAGAACTTTTGTACTTTCTTTGGTTTTGGATCAGAATAAGAAATTTTAACATTCTCATCAACCTCTGGGGATAGGAAATACTTGAGAAGTACATCAGGCGGATAAGGAAAAATTTCTTCCAAATCATAAGTGGCATCGAGATGGGTTACTAATGAATCGAAATTTGGATATTTTTGCACGAGTTTTAGTGCTGTTTTAGGTCCAATCCCCTTTATCCCTTTTGGATTATAATCTGTGCCTATCAATAATCCAACCAAAATCAATTGTTCTCTGTCTTTAAGCTTTAATTCATTAAGTAACTGATTTAATTGAATTCTTTCAGTCTCCACCTCAATAAAACGTTGTTGGTTTGGAAGTTTTCGTCTTTGTGACACCCCAAGGTTACGTATGACCGTTGAACATCCAAATAGAAAAGAATCATAGTCTTGAGATGCCATTGCATTAATAATACCTTGATTCGTCAATATGGCTCCTTGAGCTTCGGCTTCTGAAGGGGCTTGGACAATAGGAATTCCTAGATTGCGAAGTAAAATCTTGGTATCTTCTAAAATCTCTGGAGTAATTCGTGATGTAGCTTGTGCATATTTTGATGCCTCATCCATATCACCTGCTGCAATTGCAAGTTCCCTTTTTACTTCAGCTTCCTTTTTCCGCTCTTTTCGGGTAATTATTTCTGAAATCTTAAAATCAGGTGGCTTACCGTCAAATATAAAGATAGGTTTAACGTCATGGATTAGAAAGTGAGTAAGTCTTGGAAATAATCCGATTAAATGGCTGGTAACATTTCCATTTGAATCTGTAAAATAACCTCCACCAGTTGATTTATCTCGAATTCTTGCTAAAAAGGCATAAATCGTATTATACGCATCAAATCCAATTTTATTTCCAGATAAGGCATCAATTGGTATAGTTTGGCGGCTACTACTGAATAATTTCCCAATTTGTGTACCCATGATGTTTCAAAAATATAAGAGAAATTTTAATTAAAAAGACTTCTCAAAAATATTAAATAAATTTAAAATTACCATGCATTTGAATAGTTTTTCGTCTGGGCCGGTGGTCTAGCCCGGTTATGACGCCACCCTTACAAGGTGGAAGTCGGCAGTTCAAATCTGCTCCGGCCCATTCACACAATATAATATATGAGGCATTCTAGATGGCTGGTGACCTTTTACATCTTATTCGAGACGCGGAAAAGAAAGCGGAAGAAATTGTACAAGAAGCAAACGTTGAATCCAAGGCGATATTAACACAAGCTAAAGAATCGGTAAAGCAATTGTTACAGGAATCAACAACAACAAAACAAGAGGATGATGAGAATCTAAAATCTGAAATTCAAACACAAATTTCAGAGCAAAAAGAAAAGTTAATGTCCAAATTCCGTGGAAAAGAAGAGGAATTAAAAGATAACGCGGCAAAAAAAAGACAAGAAGCTATTGATACTGTTATAAAATTGATTCTTGAGAGCTGAGAAGTGAAAATTAATGCATCTTGCTGCCGTTGGTGATCCAGAGACATGCTCCTGGCTTAAACTTGCTGGGGTTGGAGAAATATATCCTATCGAGGATGAGATAGAAAGCAAACCATTGTCGATTCTCACTAATTTGTGGCAACGAGAAGATGTAAGTATAATTCTGATCACCTCAGAAATTGCAGAAAAGTATCATCAACCAATTAGCAACTATATGGCAAAGAATTTATATCCAGTTATATTGGAAATTCCATCACAGGTAAAAGGTACAAAGGATCCTGTTGCGGAATTAATTAGACAAGCAGTTGGAATCAAATTGGAATTTTAAAATTTATGCGGGGGTTT
>JAEOTQ010000169.1 GCA_016839785.1 Candidatus Hodarchaeota archaeon
AATTTTAAAATTCTACGAGTTCAATTATCTAGTTCTGAATGTAATTATCAGATCTCAGAAATAGTCCATCTGAAAATCCATCAGGATGGAATAAAGTTCTATGAATAGTAAAAAAGTACCTTTAGCTATTATCTTCCAATGACTCGCTAATTATTAAAGTAATTGATTTGGTTACACCAGGTACCCTACGAATTTCTCTCGTCACGAAACTTCCTAAAGTTTTGACAGTATCTGCTTTAACCTTTAGGTATAAGTCATACTCACCAAAAGTTATTTTACAATTCCTGATTTCGTCAAACTCAAGTATCTTGTCTTTAACAGTCTGTTCTGTTCCCGGCATGACACATAATAATATGACAGCATCTACCATCCGTCTTAGCTCCTTTTATCTGTCTATTCAGCTCTTTTGATTATAAGTGAGACAGCTCTCGTGAATTTGGATTCAAAAGAAAGAAATTCTTAAGTTGTTAAAATTGTTTGGCAAATTTTGGCTAATTATTTTGCACATCTCCACTATCATGAAAGATTTGAATCCGTACTAGAATATTTTTTCCAAGGAGAAAACCAGTGAATTCTACCATTTCTGACTTGATCATTCACCCAACGGTAAGACCTCAACAACAGAGAACTTATAATCAAATTCAGGAGAAATGGGCAAGATTTTCATCCTTCTTTTGCTCCTTACCTACAGGTTCTGGAAAGACCGATATCGCGGCGTGCTTACTATCCAATTATCTTCTCGCAAATTCAAATGGCAAAATCGATATTATAGTGCCATATAAAATGCATCAAGACTTTTGGAATTCTGTTTTACAGCAGTACGGAAGGAAACATGGGTTTTCTGTTGCCCTTTTGAAGGGACGAGCCGCTTATTATTGTCCTATCATTAAATCGGGTGCAAATATTTCACCCTGTGCTTTTGATCCCCCGTATGCTAGGACCTGTAGATCACGACAACGTTGTCCCCTCCTTAAAGCTCGTAGACAAATTAGGAAAAGCCAAGTGAGGATTCTTAACTGGTGGGTATTTAAATATGTAGATTTAGGTGAGGATAAGGCCACTTTTCGTATCTTTGATGAAGCACATAATCTATTGAATCTAGAAACCTTAGTTCGAGTGGAAATTAGCCTTTCGTTATTACGTTCACTTACAAATGATGGAAAACCACTGATAATCTTTCAAGAATGGGAAAAAACTCTTTCTGATAATAAACAATTTACAGAAATTGACTTACAAGAAGGAATGGATTTTCTTCACATTTTAAAGGGAGTATTAGCAAAAAAAGAGCTACTCATTGCGAAAGAGATGAACACACGTCCTGATTCGATTAGCCTAGAGAGCTTAAGGGAGCTAAGAAGAGTAACAGAACTCATGATAGCTATTTCTGATCTAATTGAAAATCCCAGTGCTGCAGACTTAGCGTTCTATCTTCAGAAAGATAGAGGGAAAGGGACACTTAAGCTTACCGTTCAACCATTCGATATAGCTTACATCTTTTCCAAGTTATTTCGGGGTGGAAAAAATCTTTTCATGTCAGCTACGATCGGAGATGGAGCATATCTAGCAAAATTGTTAGGAATGGATCCAAAACACTGTTTGTTTATTAAAGAATCATCTGCTTTTGATAAAAACAACCATCCGTTTGTCTTACTCAAAGAAGCAAAAAAGCTCTCAACTGCAAATTCTGAAAAGAAAAGAGAAACTTTTGAATTTATACAAAAATATGCTCAACCATTTTTAAGGTCATTGTATAAAACTCAACAGCGTGGCCTGATTTTAGCTTCAAGTTTTGAGCTTGCACGATTAATGGAAAGTTTAGCACGTGCAAATGGTTTAGTAGTAATAACTCATACAGCGGGAAAGTCTGACAGCGCTGTAAGATCGTTCATTGATTCAAAGAAAGGAGACGTTTTAATTACACCATCTGCATGGGAGGGTATCTCGCTCGACGATGATTTAGCACGACTGTGTCTTATTCCTAAAGTGCCATTTCCTATGATGTTTGACCCGATAATTCAAAGGAAAGTGAAAAAGTACCCAAATTTCCTTGAAAATAATGTTCTGATTACTATTCAACAAGCACATGGCAGAATTCAACGTAATCCATCAGATTGGGGGATGACGATTTTCTTTGACGGCAATTTTCGCTGGTTAAAAAGTAAAAGAAAAAATAGCTTGGAACCATGGTTTATCGATCGTATAACTGAACAAACAGCTCACGAAGCTTTACATCTTTTTGAAACAATGCTTGAAGCCTCCAATAAGAGTCTGAAAGAGTCTGAAAATTCACAAAATAAGAAAAATTTTTCTCGTATGAAAAAAACCGACCGAGAGTGGCTTCAAACAAGTGGATTAGCTGATTTACTAAATAAATCAAAAGAATAACTAAATCAACTATCTAATTCCAAAGCTTGAATTGAGGAAAAAACAAATATATTACTCGTAAACGTTTCTCCTTGAAGAAAATAATTTGGAGAATTCCGCATGCATTTTATGTTATATCCCCCCATTTCGGTTCAAGGTACAATAACAAGAGAACTAAATCTGCCAGGAATTGAAACACTAAAATCATTTAGTGTGACTCCTGAAAAAATTAGTTTCACTATCACTCAAAACGGTTCCCAACAAACTGTTGATGTAATTGCTTTCAATTCCCCCGTTACAGATGTAAATATCCGTGTCAGCCCTGATGACGACTATCCGCTAGAATTAATGCCAATGGCTACAGTAGAATTCTTTGAGGGGTTAGCTCAGCTGATTGGAGGTTATACACTCATTACGGAAGCCGTACCTGAGACTGGTTATCTGGAATTATTCCGGGGAGATGTTTACCCGATTTCGATACGAAGAGCTGACAAGAATCTGTACGCAACAACAGCAGAATTACGTCCCTTACGGAAAGATTACTTTGTTGCCCTCAATAACTTTCTCCAGATTGATTTTGAAGAACAGCTAGAAACATCCCTAGCAACATTTGTAGAGAATGTCCTGAATCCAATGACAACAACAATGAAAGAGGTCTTCGAACTCGAAGAAAGCAAAGAATGCGAAGACTCTGTAGTAACTGTCATCAAAGATGACTTTCATAGTTTGATCTCACGAACTGAAGAATTAATCAGCATTGTTGATTATAATATGGAACAAACAGCAGAACGAAATAAGGCATTTCTTCGTTTAAGCTTACCAGTGATGCTGAAACAAGCAATTCTCGATAATATTGCTGCGTATGTAAAATTTTCCACAAAAGCAAACTCAATTTCATTGTCAATCGAAGACAGAAAGGAAATTGAGGCTGAGACCCTTGCCGACCTCATAACAAAGTTCTTCCACTGAATTTTTCTTCTTCATCTATTCTTGGTGATTAATTTGGATATTTCGTTCCTTAAAGAGTTAATTTCATGTGCACGTGGGGAAATTCCTTCTGATGTTCTTATTCAAAATGGAACTCTGGTCAATGTCATCACGCGAGAGACTTACTTTGCAGATATTTCAATTTATAAGAATCGTATAGCTAACGTGTCAGATCCAGGAGTTCTTGATCCAGCAAATACTAAGAAAGTAATTGATGCCCGGGGAAAATATATTTCTCCTGGATTTATCGAATCTCATCTGCATATTGAAAGCACCATGCTTCCCCCATCTGAATTTGCAAGGTTAGTTGTTCCTCATGGAACAACCACTGTTATAATGGATCCACATGAGATAGGTAACGCCTTAGGGGAAGAAGGTCTTAAGCTACTACTTGATCTTGCGGAGAAACAACCTTTACGAATGTTAATTGAAATCCCTTCCTGTGTTCCTGCAGCCCCTGGACTTGAAACGACAGCCTTCACAATCGATGATAAAGCTATAGCAAATTTAATTCAAAGCGAACCACGTTTCTATGGATTGGGTGAAGTGATGAACTATCCTGGGGTTTTATTCAAGAACGATAGCGTTTTGAATAAAGTTCTTCTAGGAAAGAAGCTTGCAGTGATAGATGGTCATATTCCAGGTGTCTCTGGAAGAGATTTAGATGCCTACATAGCAACAGGGATAAAATCGGATCATGAGAGTACAACAGGGGAAGAGTTGTTAGAGAAATTAAGGAAGGGAATGGTCACCATGGCTAGAGAGGGATCCTTTGCTAAAGAGCTCCATAATGTTTTGAAACTCATTAAAGACAAAAATCTTGACCTACGTGGTTGCACTCTGTGCTCTGATGATCGAAATGTTATTGATTTAATGACTAATGGTCATATGAATTCTCACGTTCGAATGGCTGTCGCAGAAGGAATTGACGTCCTAACTGCAATTCAAATGGTAACGATTAATGCGGCTACGTACCTAGACCTTCACAATGAAATCGGTTCGATTGCTCCAGGGAAAATTGCTGATATTATTCTATTAGATGATTTAACAGAATTCCATGTTTCTTCCGTTATTTTCAATGGAGAATTAGTTTATTCAAAAAACGAGATTTTGTGGGATTTTTCGCAAACCACTATTCCTGATTGGGCCCAAGATACGGTACAACTCCTAACTCCTCCTACCTCAGAGAATTTGAGAGCCAAAACCTCACTCAATGATGGTGTGTATCCTGTAAATGTTATTGGTGTTATTCCGAATTCTGTCTTAACTGATCTGAAGCAGATCAATTTAGAAGTAAAAAATGGGTGGATTCGTCCGAATCCTAAAGAAGATATCTTATCTATTTCTGTTATTGAAAGATATGGAGTAAATGGTAATATTTCAAACGCGTTCATTCAAGGATTTCAAATAAATGCTAATCAATTTGCTATGGCAACGACTGTTGCACATGACAGTCACAATATACTAGTGGCGGGAACTGATCATGAAACAATGGTAGAAGCTATTAAATTACTACAAAATATAAAAGGGGGATATGTAGTTATTGCTGATGATAAAATTGGTAAACTACCCCTTCCTTTTGGTGGTCTGATGAGTACACAATCATATCAAACCTTATACAATGAATTAGAAACAATCAATCAAATTTTTAAGGATGGAGTGTCGAATTTTGATGAACCACTAATGGCACTATCATTTATGGCATTACCAGTAATTCCACATTTAAAGATCACTGATAAAGGGCTTGTAGATGTCGATAAATTTGCTTTTACTGAATTAATCTCTAATATTAATCAATAGGAATGAAAAATTAAATGGAAATAAAAGAGAATTGCATTTACTCACTTGATTTCGCCTATACACGCATTTCTTCTGTTAATAATGTAGAAATTGATTTTAGAGGAATTCTAAGTTATC
>JAEOTQ010000022.1 GCA_016839785.1 Candidatus Hodarchaeota archaeon
AATTGTGCTTGATTTTAAATCAACAGTAATATTGTATGTCAATTCGTATATAATATTAATTTCCAACAGAATAATCAGATGATTAAATTTTCCATCTGCATCAGTATCAGTCCCATAATCCCAATACCTACCTGTAATACTTGCATTCAGAGAGTTTTCAATTTTTTCAGTTGATGAATATACTACAGTTGAACGTTCTTTTTTGTCAGAATTTTGTGAATCTTCTTCTATTAATCGTGGAATTTCCTGTCTTCCATTCTCAGGGGAGAACTTAGATACCCCCTTTGTATCGATTACTAGGCTAATAAATAATAAAGCTACTAGGATTTGTGAGTATCTCATGTTTTTATCTGCCTTTTTGAAATCTTTTGAAGAAGAACTAGTATAATGAGAACAGAAGTAAAAAATATTACTGCAACAGGATTGGGTACGACCGTATTTGAATTTTCCTTTTGACTTCGAATAATAAAAGGATCATCAGAGGTATCAGTCACAAAAAAATCAAATGGATCTGTTACAACAACTCGTAGGAGATAATTGGTGCCTGGGGAAAGGATTGATCTATTGAAAAACCATGTATATCGGAAACCTGAGGATCCCGTCCATGGAAGCGTCTCTTCAAAGTTGGATTCGATTCGATTCCATGTTGAACCCAAATTATGTGAATAATAAACAGAATACTCCAGATCCTGCTGGAAAGTATCTATTGAATTTGTCCAGTGAATAACAATCGATGAGATGAATATCTCTCCCCCATTCGGACTAATGATTTGAGGTTTAGTTAGATGGTTAGGTTTAGTTAGAGTTATGTAACTCGCTCTTGGCCAGAAATTATCAACAAAGTCATTGGAGATTCCATCGGCTAGGCAATCTCTTCTGTTATGTATAAAATCATTGAATTGTAGCAGGTTATCGGTTGCTGAGTTTGAAAAAATTATCCCATATTCCTGATTATTGCAAATTAAGTTGCTACTAATTATATTATTACTTGCGTTAACTCCATCAATTTTAATGCCATCTTCATTATCATAAATCATGTTATTATTTAAAAAATTCTGAAAGCTTTCTTTAAGGGTAATTCCAGTTGTGAAACCATTAATACAATTCTTTGAGAGATTGGTATGTGAACTATTCATCAAATGAATTCCACTCGTTCCCTCTTCGGCTTTGATTTCGTTATGGTGGATGACGATATTCTTGCCTTTTTCGATGTTTATACTTATTGAAACATTGGTAAACGTGTTATTCTCAATCCTAATGTTTTCACAATTAGTTAGAATTATTCCTTCTTCTGTATTAACCATTTTATTATCTTTTATATATCCATTCTGAGTATTGATCAGTAAAATACTGGAAATTCCTCCAATAAAGGTACATTTAACGATGGAAAAACACACATCAGTATTTCGTATCTCAATATATGGTTGATGTCGATAGGAGTCGTTAAAGTTCAAGCTGTTAATGATATAAGGAAATTCTGCTGTTCCTAATCCAGTCCATTTATTTTCTTGGGCAAAGACGGAGAAGACATCGTCATTTAAGATAATAATTTCCTTCCTGTCGAAATCAAAGTCGGCATAATGGTAAGTACCTGTACTAAATGTTATTTCTTGTCTGTGAACTAGCTTGGATTTACAATTGAAGAACTGTGCATCTATCAGGCGAAAAGAACTATAAGTTTCGCCTGCAATGTAAAAACGATAATAAAAATCAGATGTATTAATTAGTGCCGTAGTAACTTGAATTCCTTCATCTAAAGTGAGGTTAATTGTATAAGAGAGTAGTTCACCCGAATTCGATAGGAATTTAAGCGTTAACGAGTAGTTCTCAATTTTCTCTACTGAATTCAATTCTGTAATTATCTTTAGAAGGTTGAATTTACCATCTCCGTCTGTGTCTATCCCATTATCCCATAATCTTCCAGTAATCTCTGCTGGAAAGCGATCAAATTCGTTGTACTGATATATTCGTGTACTATAAACATCTCTAGCAATAGTTATTGTTCTATCATCCAGAGTTTCAAGACGTATTTCATGAATAATGTAGGATGTGTTCAATCGAAGAAAATTAATCTCACTCATCTCAATAGGAATTGAAATATTACGAAATCCTGATGTCCAGAAACCGCTTCTTTCATTCCACTCTCTCTTCTTTATATGTGTCTCATTATCTTCTATGTAGAGTAGAATCCTATATTCCCCGTCTATCACCACATTAAGTTCAACTTGTATAATTAATTGATTGAAATATCCATCAAAATCACTATCAAATCCATAATCCCAATAGAAGTCTGTTAAATAAACGTTTGGAGGATCAAATTCTGAATAATTATATATTCGTGTCGTGTATACTTTTCGGGCCTTTTCATCAAACATCTCTGGAAAATACCAGTTTTCTAGGAATTGTACTAAACTGAGGGTATAGAATCGGCCTATTTTCTGTTCATATCTACTCCGAGTTTTTATACTAAATGAGAGATTGAATGTTCCTTCTGACCAGGTATCACTTACTGACAATGTCTCGACCTCACCTTCACTTGTTGTAATTATCAATTTACAGTAGTAGAAAGCTGCTTCGGTGACAGTACATTCAATCTCTACCATTAACTGATCATAATAGTCATCTCCATCTGTATCCAGTCCGTGGTCATAATAATTTCCCGTTAAGTATACCGATGGAGGATCAAATTCAAGGTACTGATAACTCCGAGTCAGATAAGAAATACTTTCTTGAAAAGATGTCTGAGAAAATCGTCTGATCCAAATTTTGTTTGCAGTAATTGAAATATTCATTTGTTGAGAATATATATGTCTTATTTCAAACGGAATAGTAAAGTTTCGTAAACCAAATGCCTTATATTCTAATTTACTTGGTTCTAGCAAGATTATATCGTCAGACCCAAGGGTGTTATGAGGATTATTTGAAACTAAATCCGCTTCAATTTGATAATATCCACTATAATACACATTCACCTCAACTGTGAGTACTAAATGGTTAATTAACCCATTTCCATCGGAATCGACTCCGTAGTCGCTGAATTTCCCCGTCAAAGCTACATCAGAGGAGATCCTCTCAACTTTTGGTAAATGAGAAGAATTAACACCTTCATGGGTATTTCCGAGTTTCTTTGATAAGCTTCCATTTAAATAATTATTTTCTTTACCACTTGTCATTAATTTTGGAATAGAGGTCTTTCCATTGTTCTTTTCTAGATTGATTTCGAGTGGAGGATAGTGTGAACTTATAATAAGTAAGAAAATGATGAAGAAACCGAGAATCTTCATTTTAATGTCCCACCATAATTCCTCTCAAAGAATTAGAGCGATCAATCATTTAACTTTTCCGATCATTCCTTTGGATAAAGTTTTTTAGGGGCTAAAATCGTCATTATTGAAATACTTACACGATTTACGTTACCTCGTTTAGTTGTGAGGGGATTATTTTCAGTCGTCTACACATTAAAAATACGAAACAGGGCCTAATTTTCTTTAAACTGATATATCGCCTGGCGTTACGCAATATAACCAGATCTAAATATCGAAGTGCCCTGTTGGTTCTTGGTATCACGTTGACGATTGCTCTGGAAACTGGAATCGTTATTTCTATTGATACTTTATATGACGACTTCATTTTTGATAACCGAAACAATAACTTCACTGATATCAACGTAATCCCTCATCATTGGACTAATTTATCCAGTCTTCAGGCCTTGGCAAGTAATCTTTCTTCAATTAATGGCGTTTCGACTGCCAGTCCAGTGTTTTCCATAAATTTAAGGCAGGATGTAGAGCAGTCCATCAATAATATCTTGATTTATGCAATTGATCCTCAGACTCACCCTGATTTTTATGCTTTTAATCTAACCGCTGGAGAAAGAAAATTATCTGAGAATCGAATTATTGTCTCTCAACGGTTATTTGAAGATTCTGGCCTTCAGCTTGGTGACACTGTTAATACTCAGGATGTTGATCCTAGATTTACCTCTGGTATGTTTACCATCGGAGGAGTTATCAGTAATAAGTATTTCTTCGGAAATAATATTGGTTATTTTTTTATACTTGTCCATATAGAAGACATTAATTCCCTTATTTCTGATGTTGATAAAATTTCCTTTCTTAAAGGGCAGGTTGATTTATCTGTAAAGAATCTTCTTAAAATACAAAGTGTTAGCGAAAATATCAAGGATACCCTCGGATCTGAGTTTTTTGTTTGGAAGAGTAAGGATATAACTCAAATCGAATCACTTGCAGTTCGCTCATACCAGACAGCGATGAATCTAGTAATTATTACCTCCTTCATTGTAGAATTCCTCTTTATTACTAATGTCCTAGCTATTGCAATTCGCGATCGTACAAAAGAATTTGGAATTCTTCGTGCTATTGGTACAGATACTCGCCAGCTGATTGGGACGATAACTCTTGAAATTACAATTATCTCCCTTGTTGGTGGTATTCTCGGGATGGTGATCGGTATTGGCTTTGCAATGGTTCTTGTTGAAGCTATCCAGAATTTTTACACTAGCATCGAATTTGAAGTAGTTACTCTACACTCTTCTTCCCTACTAGCTACTTTTCTATCAGGTATAGTTGTAGCTTTAATTTCTGGATTATATCCAATATTTATTGCCCTTTCTTTGCCAGTAATTCAAAATATTCATTCTCGTATGCGAACTGCTAATTTACCTGCTACTGCTTTCTATTCTTGGAAATATTCCATTGTAATGGGAGTTTTACTCTCAATAACAGGTTTCATTCTCCAGTTTTTTGTTGGGCCATCGAGATTTTTAGATTTTGAAGTCCTTTCACTCCACTTTTTCGTGGTTCTCTTGATTTTTATTGGAACTGTCCTGATAGAAATTGGTCTCTTATTTTTCCTTCCTCGTTTCGGATTAAAGGTATTCATCTGGTTCAACCTTATTAATCGAACAATTTCTATGCGTAACATTGCCCGTGAATTTCAAAAGAGTCTTATAACCATTATGACATCTGCTCTGGCCTTGACGTTCATTTTAATTGTTGGTCTACTTAGTGCCTCGTTAGTGGCCAGTGTTCCTGTATTTTTCAGTGATCAATGGGGTAGTAAAATTGATTTAGTCGTAGAAGCTCCTGATGGCACTCTTTCGTATGAATATACTTCTGTGATAGAAAATAATTCCTTCGTGGAACATGTATCGTATATTCAAGAATCACGCACACCGATTGGTGGTATCGATGCTTATGTCTTTGGTGTTGATCCTGCGAGATATTCGTCTTTTGGAGAGGATATTAGAGATTCTCTCTTTAATCTTCCTTCGCAGGATATTCTTGCCTTGTCGAATGAGTCAGCTGGCCTTAAGTATGGAATTATCTCGGATCGTTTACTCACACGCCTTCTTTTACCGCTGGGTTCTAATGTATCCCTTCAAACAGCGACATCAACTATCAATGTCACAATTGCTGCGGTTGTAAAATCGAATGTTTTCCTCGGAAATGGTGAATACTTGTATATTTCCTCGAATCAATTTCAATCGTTTTTTGGTTCATCGTTTGCAAAATGGTTTCTCTGTGATATCGAAGGAGACTCGAAAGAAGCTCAGAATTTTCTTCGCAACTCTCTTCCTGAGGTTCAAAATGTTATGGGTATCGATTATTATATCCAAGCTATTGAAAAAAGTCTTCAGTTCCAATCCGTTCTTTTTCAAGTGCTTTTTATTGAATCTTTTGTCTTAGCAGCCATTGCTCAATTTGTATGTATTCTGGTATCGACGCTATTACTTGAACGTGAAATGGGTATAATGAGGAGTATTGGTTTATCTAAAAATGGAGTATTTAATATCTTTTTGTCCGAATCCATGGCATTAGGCGTGACCGCATTATTTGTGGGATTATTAGATGGAATTTTAGCCAGTATTCTCCTTGCTTGGTATATTTCCCTCTCCTTCCCTTTAGCTCTTGCTTTTCCACTTGTGCGTATTATATTCTGGATTTTTGTCTCCTTTTTAATTACGATTGTCAGTACATTTCTTCCTTCTTTTCGATCGAGTCGAAAAAATATTGTGTCAGCAATTTTGGGGAGACCCCTGTCAAAGGACTATATTGTACAGAGTTCAAAACTTCCTCAATCCAATCAACGAAATTTGATTACGAGATTTATTCCTAAATCGGTTCTTAATGCATCTACTAACTCTAAATCAGTTCTTTACTTTATCACCACTCACAAATATAAAGTTGGAAACATATTTCTTCTTCTTTTCCTTGTTTTTTCCTTCCTATACATTTTTGATCAAACGATTATAATTTCAGGCTTAAATCCATTGACTATCTTATGGGGGGTATACATAGCCTTCTTTTCGGATAATGCGCCCCCTCTTCATCAAGTATTGAATCCTATACTATTTATAGTGGGCTTAGCGCTTATAGAACCGATTAGTTATTATTTATATCACACCGAGGAAAAGATTGGGTTGGTAAAAGAAGGAATTAGGAGTTTTTTTATCTCAATTATTCTTGCATACACTCTAATAGCTTTTCTTATTCTTCAATTCTTTATTATATTATTTACAGTCGTTCAATTATTATATATTGATGGTTTTGTTGTCGTAATTCTATATTTAGTTGCTTTAATCTTCGATGTTTGGATTTTTCAAAGAATCTGGGGTTTCCTCATATTACAAGGACTTGTTTCAGAAACTCGATTACTGCAGAAATATGATCTAACGATTAGGAAGGTGTTTAGTAAGGAAATGAATTTTGTTAATCTTTTATTCATATATTTTATAATCCAGTTCGTGCTCTATATTCTTCTAGGTTCACCTATGTTACAGGTACTGAATCCTGCGACATTTTTACTATTTAGCTTTTGGGAAATAGGATTTTTCATACTTGCTATAATTAGTCAACTTGTAAACATACAAAATTCTTCATTTATATCCTCAAAATGACCTTCTTCAATCTCTTCTCACCTTTCTAGGTAAGAAATTGAATCAAATGATTGGTTGTTCAAGCCCAATATACTGAGACATAGGCCGTTCATCATACCCTGTCGTTACTGGGGAGGATAACTGGTGGAAAAGGATCTGCATGATACCCATACCTGGTAGTAGTTGTACTGGATTATTTAATTGACAGAAAATCTCCAAGGTTAGTCGTGTAGGTTTATTCAATCCTGTACCCGGATTTACAAGACCAGCTGCATGAACCACTATCCCTAACCTAGCTACTGATGAACGTCCTTCTAGAGTCCCAGCTAAACGTTTACTTATGGCAATTCTTTCATGTGTTTGACCTAACACAAATTGGCCTGGGGATAGAGTAAACGGCTCCCCATTTGTTTTCACTATATCTGAATGAGCTTTTACTGCTTCTCGATCCTCTGGCGAAAACAATTTTCCTGTTTTAAACACGGTAAAAGTATCACTTAATGTTAAATCGATTGAACAGGGTCCGATGGCATTTTCTGCTATCCTATCTACAATGATCTCCCTATTTTCAAGGGCTTCTAGTATTTCTTCATATGATAGAATCATTTTCTGTCGTTCTAATGATTCTACGGTTCGATTTTTATACATTCCTTGTGGTTTTTGGGTGTAAGAGGCTTCCTTCTTGTCTTTGTATACTCAATTTTTCGTCCAAGGACTCTGTTTAACTAAAATCTGGCAGATAAGGGTGAAATCCTCTTCTTTTCTAAATGGAAACCAGGTGGGTTTTTCCTGAGTAGTTATAAAATTTCCAATTACATTAGAAATTGGATATTTCAGGTGGTGGTCCAATTTTAGATATTTTTGGCTCCTTCCCGTCAGTATTTTTTCTAATGCTTTTCTTTTTGTTCTGTAAAAGGACTTTATTGTTATGTGTTCTTCGGTTACCAGCTCAAATCCCCTCAGAACCAATGCATTTTTGAAGGCATAGCCGTCATCAAATCCCCTATCCTCAAACATTGGATGAGTTTTCAACTGCTCTCCAGATTTTAATTGGGTAAATAAATGTGATTGCGATATATATGGATAAAAATTTACTAATATTCCTTGTGGTATCAACAATCTCCAGGCTTCATCAACTCCCTCTATCATTTTATCTATTGAAGGAAGACAGCACAGTGAATAGTTGAGGAACACAATATGAGTTGTTTCAGCTTCCAGAGGTATTCTCTCACCCATTGTGCAGCCTCCAATGAGGCCGTAGTGCAGTTTTATCACGCCCCTAAGGTTAATTATACTGGGTACTATAGGAGCCTGAGGTTTTAAGTTGAACTAAAGAATTTCTCCTTATTGTCGGATTTTCTACTGATTCTAATGTTAAAAATTCTTCATTGGAAAAAAATTGTCAGTTTAAGATATTGAAATCTTTCTGCTTCCTAGTCCTTTCCTCTTTCAGTTACTTCCAAAACCTCAGATTCTTCTTCTAGTTTGGGAAGAATAACTTTTACGTTCCCCACCATCATGGTTGATTGTGTTATTGCTTCATATAACGTAGTTTCTGGAGGTATGTTGGTAAGGGTCGTTAGATTCATGAAGTAATTTATTCCAACGCCTATTAATATGAATGGTCCCCCTACTATCAGATATCCCCATCCACTTAGTTCAATAAAGAATATCAATGCTTTAAGTGGATTTGCTGGATTCCTCCCTAATAAAACTAAGAAGTGTACGAGATTAAGCCCTAAATACGGGAGAAAAGTCCATTTGACCAGTTTTAGGATCGAGACATACTCTTGACTGGGTTTTAATTGATACTTATGATTGTGAGACATAGCTTCTTCCTCCTCTTTTTGATTGCTGATTCTCTCTAATAAAGCTTGTGACAGAGTGTCTTTTCTTTTGTACACTTATTTCATTTTTATTTATCCCTTTGTTTTTTAATTGTAAAAACTATAATCATTATCAGGGGTACCAGTAGGCCACTTCCAAAAAAAACATATGTTGGGGAGTCAAAAATCCCCCAGAGGAATACAGGTGAATCGTGGGTTGAGGAAACTCGTTTTAGTTCTATTCTTGTCCAGCTAAAAACGTGCTCATATGAGTCATTGACATCTGAGAATAGGGAGCTCCCCTGTAAATCAGTGAGAAATCCTTCTGGGTCATATTCTAAATATATTCGCCGTGAAAAGTATTTTCCAATTGAGAAAGTCTGATTATTCATTCCCTCAATTACCCGTTGTCCATTACTCATCAATGCTAGCTCAGCCTGAATGGGAAAAGAATCAATCCAACTGAAATTCCATTCTCCTGTTGGGGGGGAGGTACGATAAGCATATGTTATGGGTTCTATAAATGTGCTATTCAGATAGATTTCAAACAATGTATAATATAGCACTGAATTTAATTCATCTAGATCTAACCAGTAAGGCCACCAATTAGAAATCGTTGAATTAAATGAGTTACAACTTAGGAATGGAGTTTCAACAAACAGGGAATCCTTGATCGTACCAACTGTTGATCTTACTCCTGTGATCCTTACTTCGTCTGTGTATGTATTTGCTGTAATTGTAAGGTTTGGATACCAAAAATCTCCAGTATCCATCTCCTCCCCAAATATGTACTTATCAGAAGCTGTTCCATTGAACACCTGTTGAACTTGGGTAAAGTTGCCTGAGTCCAGGCTTGTAGTGGATATAAGTGGAAATGTGAGTGAGAGAAGTAGTAGAAGGCTAAAAACAAGTGTCTGATATCCTGATCTAATCACTAATCTCTCCAGAGGTACTTTTTTAACAATAGCAGTTTCAATTTCTTCAGATGCATATATGAGCGTTTTCTTATGAATAAATTATGCATCCCTTTGCTTGAAGCGTTTGAAACCATGGCGGAAGAGTTTTTAGACGATTCCATCTCAGATCTAGTTTTTCCAAGTGTGGAAGGGAACCAATGCTCGTGGGAAGAGTATGAAATCGATTTCCTCTTAAATCTAAATGGGATAATTTGTCTAATCCTGACAAATCCTCAGGAAGCGACTCCACTTCATTTACTCGGAGATCAAGCACTTGTAATTCGTGGAGTTGTTTGATAGTTTTGGGTAATGTTTTTATTTTATTTCCTTTCAATATTAGCTGTCTCAAGTTCTCCAGTTTACCTATTGTTTCAGGGAGTGTAGCAAGTTGATTATTCTGGACGTGTAATTCTAATAAATTTATTAAGTCGCCTATAGACTCTGGGAGCTTTTTGATTTGGTTATCATACATTCGGAATTCAATTAATTTGATCAGCTTCCCTAAGGTCTCTGGTAACTCTGTAATGGCATTTTCACTAATATTTAAGTAGCGAAGATTTGGAAGAGTAGTTAATGAGCTGGGGATTGATTTTAACCGACTATCGGCCACATATAAAAACTCCAATGAGTGTAACTTACTGATCGATTCAGGAAGGTTTTCTAAATGCCCATGGGCTATATCTAAAACAACAAGCTTTTTCAAATTCCCAAGTGTATCTGGTAAGGTTGTATACATATTTCCATCCAGATATAACTTGGTTAATTTCCTTAGATACCCAATGTTGTTACTGATAACTGCTAGTTGATTTCCTCCTCCAATATCTAATTCTTCAATTTGTTTTACTTGCCATAATCCTTCAGGTACTTGGGTTATCTGATTCCCTCTCAAGTATAATTTTTTAAGATTGGTCAAATTTCCGATATTGTTTGGAAGGGTTTTCAGCCGATTTTGAGTTACTCTTAATTCCTCTAGAGTTGTAAGATTGCCTAAAGTCTCTGGGAGTTCATTTAGATTGTTATTAGATATATCCAAATATTTTAGATGACTTAAATCGATAAGTAAGTCAGGAAAATGTGTCAAGTTGCAATATTTAAGGGTTAATCCGATTACTTTTTCATTCTCCTCATAGTATCCTCTCTCAACCTCAATGAGATTTTTTTGCGAGTCAATTTTTTGGATTGAAGAATGAATCATCTTCTGTAGCTTATCGATCAGCTTGACAACAGACATTTCTTTTACTCCTTTAGGCTTATTCCTGATCAAATCTGAGTAATTTATTAAACTCTTTTGCTAGCTGAAGACCTTCTTGTGTAGTCATTTCGAAAATTTCCAAGAATTTATCGATATCCAAGATATCAAACTCCAGGTTATTCAATAGGTCTGAATTGTTTGATATCCACATGCTTCTTGCTTTTCTTCGTTTTTCCTGATGCGCCAAGATGGCCTCTAATAATTCTGTAATTTTCTCTTCTTCGATTCTCGGATTTAATGACTTGATAATTGTTGTTATTGTCCCCAGTTTTTTTTCTTCGTCTTCGAGTTTATTATCTGGATCTAATCCTCCAAAATAGAAGAGTTGGGCTGTCCGTCCATAATATGCAATATCATGACGCTTTCCCTTTATGGTGGCAATCTCTCTAATGAAGCCAAGTTCCTCCAATCGACCAAGATGAAAGTAGATATTTGATAATTTTATTCTTCTCTCGAGTCGTTCGCTGACGTATTTCTGGCATTCTTGTGCACTTAAGGCATGGCGTCGTCTTTTCTTGGTTTTGTCTAAAGGAACCTCCTCAAGAATTCCTTCGCGTAATATATCAAGAATTATGTTTCTTACTTCTTGGAACGCGATTTTATGGTATGAGGCTTTCATATCACAGGTAATTGGAATATTCTTCCAAAAATCGAATAGCAGCATTCTTTTTTTGATCATTTCTGGATCTGTGGCCTCGTCCATTGGTTTCATCCAACCTTACGTTCAGTCAGTTACTGAAAGTTTTTTAATATTTCTATTTTTCTCATAACAAGTGTTTTCCGTATTATCCTAAAAGTATATTCAATTATCTGGTTTTATCATGTAATTAAAGGTAAATTGTGGTTATAACTCTTTAATATTTCGAAAATATGATAATTAGGATAAATTCAGACTACCAGTATTTCAAAAAACGGAATTGGAACTGATTGACCAAACATAAACCTTTATATATTTTAATATTCAGTGGTTAACTGAACAATAGATTGCTCAGTAAGTAACTGAATAAATTGTTTAAGGTGAAACGTAATGATTGAGGTTCAGAAATCCAAATCTGGAAAGATTAATCAAGAAACATGCACAAAGGTGTTTAAACAGGAAGAATCCCTGATTCCAAAAAAATACAAAAAGCAAATAAGATTTAACTTAAGAAAGGAAGCTGTACGAAACAGCTCGGGGATAAATCCGCTTTTAACTCGTGATACGCAAGTGGCAAAGTACAAAATGATTCTTAACTTGCCTAGATAAATTGAAGGCTATATGCTTTCATTTTATGTTCTCCTCATTTCTAGAAATGTCCTGGGGAAGTTTCTTACTCCTTTTTTTAAACCCTGCATATATTTTATTTATATTCACGAGTAATAAGCTTGTATACTGCGGTAATAGCGTTAGTGCAAGATAGTTCCAGTAATCTACTGCTATAAGGGGAGTTGATGATCCCTCACTCCCTCTTAGATACCATCCTACTGGGGAGATTGCGTCGATAATTGGCCAGAGAATCACACTGAAACTTATTCTAGCTAAGTCTAGATCATTCTCTGTCCAGATGAAAAAGGGTATGCCGATTAATACCCATAGAGTTAGTCCCCCAGTGGTAAGATACCAGTTAAGGAAAATAAAAAATACTATTTTCTCTTGATAACACTAGAATTACTAGACCCACAGATATAATGAGTATCGAGGCCATTGAGACCAGCCAAATAGCCATTATTATATTCATTGAATCTGTATCAGTTAGGACTATTGAGCCTAACCATCTAAAAGACTGCATGACTAGTTTTGTCAGACAACTAGTTGAAAACTAATTCTGGACAGGATGAGTCACACATCCGCTATCCGGCAGGTTAGCAACCAGAGAATGACTGCTTTCCATTGGGACTACTTGGGAACCAGAGTGAAACCGCTGAAGAATATTACAGGCAGCATTGTAGTCGGCATTCAGGTGAACTCCACACTTCTGACAGCAAAAAGAACCGCGCGAGCGGCGATTTTTTTTAGCTAGATACCCACATTTACTACATTGTTGAGAGGTATATGCCTCATTGATACGAACGACTGTCATCCCAGCTAGTTTAGCCTTATATTCAAGCATTTGCACGAATTGGAGAAAGGGCAGCTGGACAAACGATTGATTGGTACGTTTTCCGAGGTTGCACTGTTGTTTCCACCCCGTA
>JAEOTQ010000004.1 GCA_016839785.1 Candidatus Hodarchaeota archaeon
CCACGTATTGATAATTGGTGGGGTCCTGCTGGTTCTACTGGACCTTGTGGTCCCGATACGGAGATGTTTTTCGATACCGGAAAAGAAACTTGCTCAAAGACATGTCGTCCAGGATGTCACTGTGGAAAATACTTTGAAATCTGGAACGATGTCTTTATGAGTTATAATAAGTTAGTAGATGGTACATTTGAAAAATTAGCTCAACATAACGTGGATACGGGAATGGGTATTGAGCGTACAGTTGCTGTACTCAACGGTGCGCAAACAATCCATGAGATAGATACCATCCAACCCATTAGTGACCGTATAAAACGATTTGCTAAAATAAAAGATGAACTTAGTGAGGAACAACGTAAATCGATCAATATCATTGCTGATCACATAAGATCAGCTACCTTCATATTGGGAGATGACAAAAGTGTTTCTCCGTCTAACCTAGGGCAAGGATATGTTCTTCGTAGATTTATTCGAGGTGTTATCCGTCAAGGAAATTTGTTAAATATTAAACAACGCTTTCTTCCAGCCCTTGCTGAAATCGTTATTAGTATATATTCAGATATCTATCCAGAACTTGAAAGGAATAAGAACTTTATAATCGAAAATTTAACCCAAGAGGAAAAAAAGTTTTCTACAACGTTGAAACGTGGCCTTAAGCGTTTGAGTAAAATTTTGGATGAAACAGGAACTTTAACAGGTCGAGATGCATTTCTTCTATTCACTTCCTTCGGTTTTCCTTTAGAAATGACATTAGAAATTGCAAAGGAAAAAAATATTACGATTGATACTCAAGCATTTCAAAAGGAGTTTGCACATCATAAAGATCTCTCAAGAAAGGCAACTTCGGGAACTTTCAAAAGTGGACTTGCTGATCATACAGAAAAAACAACTCGTCTACACACCGCGACTCATCTTTTACAGCAAGCATTAAGAGATGTATTAGGAGATCACGTTGAACAAAAAGGCAGTAATATAACCCCAGAACGAACAAGGTTTGATTTTACACATTCTGAAAAACTTACACAAAAAGAAATCGAGAAAGTGGAGAAAATTGTGAATAAAAAGATCAAAGAGGGACTTGCAGTAAAAAGCGAAATCCTCACTCCAAAAGAGGCAAAAGCAAGTGGAGCTCTGGGATTTTTTGAAGACAAATATCAAACTAAAGTCTCTGTATATTCAGTAGGAGATTTTTCTAAAGAGATTTGCACAGGTCCTCACGTTAGAAACACAAAAGATATTGGGAAATTTATCATTCAGAGGCAAAAGAATATCGGGGCAGGCTTGATGAGAATTCGAGCAAAAATTGAACCTTAAAAAAAATTCAGAATTTGGTCAGTTTAACTTTAGGAGGATTTTCGGAGACAGCTAGTACGCTTTGATTTGGCATTTCAGTCCATCCCTCTCCACTTATTCCTTTTACATCTATATTTTCTGAACAAACAACAATACCTGAACCAGTCTCATAATAAAACATCGTATAGTAATCGTGGTGTCTACTCACACTGCGAATAGTATACATTTCTGCTCCATTAGTGAGAACACAGTTAAGGGATGTATATTCAACACTGACTTGTGAGAGACTATCAATCAAATTCATAGTTCTAGCTTCTATATCACTACCTTCAATCAAACTGGATAAGAGGTAATGAAATAGATGCTCTGAATCAGAATTTTCGGAAGTAGTCTGTAATTCAGAATTCGGGTTCAAGGATTCTGCATTATATACAGTACCATTATGAATAAAGGCCCAATCTAAAGAAAGGAAAGGATGATTATTTGGTAATGAAATGGAAATTCCAGTACTAGCCTTTCTTAGATGACATAGAAAAACTCGTGGTTGGTGTTCAAATGAATGGATTCGTTTTCCAAACTCTGGTGCTCCAAGTGCCTCTCCCATATATTTTCCAACAAGCTCCATTCCCGAACTATTGTATCTTGAGCTAGCCATCCCCCAACCATCCTTATGTCCAGGTGAAACGCCTGGAACAGGTGGTACTTTTCCTTTTTCTGATAATTCTTGAAATTTAAACAGAAAATCCTTCCAAAGTGATACTGAACCATATATCCCTAGAAGACGACACATACTAACACCTATTACAGTAAGATTTAGAAATGTTTTGGTTTTGTTAATGGTACCCGCCAATCTATACTGGGTGTTCTTACTCCCAGTTTAAATACAATAGGACCTCTTCGTTTATGTTCGCTTTTATAGATCATAGTTCTAACTTTTTTAATCAGTTCAGGAGAAATCAGAGTCAGTTCAGCAATTTCTTTCTCAGTTTGAAAAACTTCAAGCCCATATAGGACAGAGTCGAGTTGGGTATAACTCATTCCTATTTCGGCCTCATCTGTTTGACCTTTAGTTAATCCTGCACTTGGAGCCTTTTGTATAAAAGACTTAGGAAGTTTCAGATATTCAGCGAGCTGGAAAATATGGGTTTTGTACACATCTCCAATAGGAAGAATATCTACACCTCCATCACCGAATTTAGTAAAATATCCTATCATTAATTCACTCTTATTTCCGGCACCACACACTAAATAATTCTTCTTGTTAGCATGAAAGTATAAATATGTCTGTAAAATCCTAGGTTTGATGTTCATCCAAGCTAATTCGGATGATTCCTCTGTTTGGTTAATACTATTGGAAAATTCGTCGATAACATTCTGAATATCATACTGGATTAAATCAAGCTTTAATTTTTTACACAATGTGTGTATGTCTTCAATATCTGATTCTAATGAATTTTTATTCCGTAAGAATATTGGGGTGACATTTTTTGACCCTATGGACTTGACAGCAAGAGTAACGACTACTGCTGAATCTATCCCTCCACTTAATCCAATCACCACTCCGTTTACTCTAGCTTCGGTTACTCTCGTCTTAATAAATTCTTGAATCAGCTCGCTAGTATTAGCACAATCAATGGGAGGAATACTACGAGTTTGTGATTTAGATGTCATAATAACTCTCTTCTAGTTTTTTAAATATCCAGGAGGGTAAATCCTTCAAGGTGGGAACAAAATTTTTGGCACTTTGTGCGCTCTCCGTTGACAATGTGCAGATTCCGAAATCAGGCTTATTATATTCGAGTTTTGCTACTTGCTTCCCAGTAGCAGTTCGAACTTCGGATCCTCCCCAGAAAATTAAATCATCTTGAATCCCAGATTGGTTTACATACACAAAATTAATCGTATTTTCCATTGCTCTTGCGGGGATAAATGTTTCAAAATAATGTCGTCGTACACCTGGAGAAGCAGAAATACATATGCTTGTGTGAGCTCCTAAGAGAGCGTGAGCCCGTGTAATTTCAGGACTAAATATATCATAGCAAATTTGCATCCCAATCTTTCCCATCGGAGTGTCAATAATGTTTATTGTCGGAGAAGTCCGGAAATACCGTCTTTCATTAAACACTGAGTGATTAGGAAGAAAGATTTTACGACTTTTTCCAATAAAACCCTGTGGTCCAAACATTGCTGCAGTATTGTACAATAACCCTGGAACAGAAGACTCTGGTAATCCTGCAATCAAATAACAATTGTTCTTTTGTGAAATTTGGATTAATTCCTGACAGAGAGGCCCAGAAGGAATTGGTTCTGCCAGCTGATAAACATCATCATGCATTAAGTAACCAGTAACTGATAATTCAGGGAAGACAACAATTGTATCGAGGTCCTTGTCTCGTACAATTTTCTCGCATGTTTCCGCTATAATCTTTAGGTTGGATGTGGGATCTGCTTGGTGTGAATGTATCTGAGCTAATGCTACACGGAATTTCAACCTATTCACCATTTATTTTTAAACGTCGATATATTCCTTCCAATCCCAATCGGTAACCTGGGTTGAATATTGAAGCCATTCTTTTTTCTTTAACTTCAAAAAATGATTGAATATATGTGTTCCCAGCGCCTCTTGAATAACACGATCATTTTCCAAACATGTAAGGGCCTGAAAGAGATTCCCAGGGAGAGTCTTAATACCTAACTTATCTCGCTCTTCAGATGTAAATTTAAAGATATTTGATTTGACAGGAGACGAGAGTTCCAGTTTTCGATCTATCCCATCTATACCTGCAGCAATTACGGCTGCTAAAGCTAAGTAAGGATTGGAACTAGGATCAGGACAACGATATTCAAATCGTGCAGTGTGGGGATCTTGAAACATTGGAACGCGACATAATGTAGATCTATTCAAAGGGGCCCATGCAATATATACTGGTGCTTCAAAACCAGGAACTAACCGTTTAAAAGAATTTACTGTGGGAGCCACTATGACGGTTAAAGCTTCTGCATGATCAAGTATTCCAGCCATAAATTGTTGTCCTAGGGTTGATACTTCGCTTGGATTTCCGGTGGCAAAAAGATTTTCATCTCCTTTCCAAAGAGAAAGATGAAAATGCATCCCATTCCCATTTGCATCGCCAAAAGGCTTGGGCATAAATGTGGCAGAATAACCAATTTTTGCAGCCAGAGCTCTCACGATTGCTTTGTAGGTAACAATCGAATCTGCGGTATGTAGTGCCTCTGAATGTTTAATTTCAATTTCATACTGTCCCGCCCCGCCCTCATGATGATGTACTTTACATAAAATCCCAGCTTTTTCTAAATGTGAGGGAAACCGTTTAATGACTCCCTCTGCGATGGCATTAGGAAAAATATCTGCATATTTACCTGTGTCCACAGGTTTGTTATCTTTTAATAGAAAAAACTCGGGTTCAGGACCAACTTTAAGTGTCCATCCACGAGAGGATAATTTTTCATCAATTATAGCTTTCAGTCGTGACCGGGTATCTCCTATAAATACTTTATTATGCTGACGAACCTCACACATTACTGCTATTTTTGGTTCCTCGGTATAAGAAAGCTCAATTATGCTATCTGCATCCGGAATTAAATGTAGATCCGAGTTTTCAAGTGGAGTAAAACCAGCAACGGAACTACCGTCAACATTCGCTCCTTCAGTGAAAATTGGATCTGATTGGGCTGTTTGAAGTTCATGAATGTTAACTGGAACATTCATTGCTTTGAGTTTACCATGTATATCTACAAAACGGATTTCTAAAACGCTAAACATCGTTATTACCTTAGCTTAAAACGAGAAATCCGTCCTATTAAACCTAAGCTATTATTGTTTTCGAATAATATCTCGAATTTCCCGATAGCCAATGATTGTTATATCAAGCTTCTCAACACTCTCGCGAAGAGAAGCATCGGTAAAGGCTTCATAATCTTGATTCCGCCACTCGGCAGAATCAGGAGTGATTGATTTCAATTCAGGACTCATTTTTGCTGGATGGAAGAGTAAATGTGACAATCCTGGTTTTAATTCTTTTAATAGTTCATGATAATATTGGCTTTTATTTGGATACACTCCTCCTGTCTCTATTATCATGTGATCTATTAATGGAAATCCACTTGATTCCAAAGTTGCTAATAATTTCTGATAAATATCTACATACTCCCCAAGTCCCATCAAAAATAATTGCTCTTTTGAAATGTTTGGAAGAAAAGCAGGGATTCTATAATCATTAGAAAGAGTTAAGTAGGATTGAATAAACTTGGGATCCATTACTGTACCCATATGTGTATCAATGTGAGTGACATCTATACCAGATTGGAGAGCGAGTTCAATTTGAGAACGCATTTCAACTTCTGCAGCTTCAGCTTTTATATTTGATATTGCCTCCTCTGTAGTTTTCCAAAGACATCGATCCTCGGCTAATAATCCAGTGTTTGGATCTACACTACTCAGAGCCCGCCATCTATAGGTATTATACTCAGAGGTTAATGTTAGATGAACACCAATATCATACTGGGGATTTCTTCTTGCGATTGCTGCCGCTTCCAAAAACCAAGGTGCTGGGACGATCACAGACCCACATGAGGCAATTCCAAAGTCTAAACACTCAAAAGCTCCCACATTCGCTGCATGTGAGAAACCCATATCATCAATATGAAGAATGACTACTTTGTCGTCTTGAGAGAATCCTAGTTTCTGAATAAATTTTTCATTGGTCATTATCATACATTCCTGATGTAATCGCTTTGTAAATAATATTGTTTACTTGAGTTGGAACCTCTTGAAAAACGAAGTGTCCTGCATCCTGTATGAGGAAAATTTGGGAATTAGGTATATTCTCGTGGAGATATCGTGAAAATTTAGGAGGAGTCATTTGATCTTCGTCTCCACAAATAATTACTGTTGGAATTTTAATCCTCTCTAGATCCTCTCGAACATCAAAATGGCGACAAGCTTCAAGATCATTGTATAAGACAATTAAGCCATTGTTTGTAAGTATATCCTGATTTTTATACTTTATTGATAAATCTGCATTAGTTCCATAACTGAATTTACTCATTAAGCGCAAAGCTTCTTTGAAATCAGTTTTAAGGAGGTCAAAAAATACAGGTGCAACATTTAATTTTGCTCCAGTACCAACGAGAAATAGAGCTTTTGGTGAAGGGGGAGGATCTTCGATTACTCCTTTTTCGGCAAGTAAGACGAAGTTTAAGGCAATAGCTCCTCCCATTGAATGTCCTCCTAGGTAATAATTCTTAAATTCCAAAGAGGAGATAAGATCAATGATATCGTGTGTATAATCATCAATAAGAGACTGACTGACAGAATTTTCATAGAACGAAATATCTGGATCTGATCTACTTTTTCCATGGTTAGGTAAACTTATCGCAAGAATTCCAAATTTCTTTTTCGATAAAAAATCAATTTGAAAATCCCATTGACTTTTATCACCGCCAGCACCATGAATAAGTACTATGTATGGAAGCGAGTCATTTTTGGGATTTATTAGATCATAATCGAGTTTATCAACCACTCTTATTACCAACTAAACCAGTTTTTTGAATTCTCTCAATCTTTAAATCTGTCCCATTTGTCTTTTTTCCACTTTGCTGATCGCTTCTCTAAAAATGCCTTTAGCCCTTCTTTTCCTTCAGGAGATGTTCTGATATGAGCAATCTTTTCAATTAAGTATGGACGAATACTCTCAAAATCCTTTGTCCTATTTTCTTTTAGCATTTCCTTAATTTGAGACATGGCTACTGGCCCACTAGCAAGAAGATGATTAATAAGGGATGTAACTTTTTGATTCAAGTCAGCTTGATCTACTGCAGTCTCATGTATTAGTCCAATCCTCAATGCAATTGACGTATCAAATCTCTCACCAGTTAAAAAGAATCTAGTAGCATGAGAGTATCCAATTTTTGGAATTACGTACGGACTGATCACAGCTGGTAGAATTCCCAAGTTGACTTCGGAAAACGCGAAAATGGATCTTTCAATCGCAATCGAAATGTCACAGAGCGAAACGAGTCCAACTCCTCCCCCGAAAGCGGCACCATTAATACGTCCTACAACAGGTTTAGAGGAATTGTATATTGTATTGAAAAGCTTCTCTAACTTTACTGCGTCCTGTTGGTTCTCATTTAATGTGAAGTCCTTACTTGCCTCCATATAAACTAGATCAGCACCTGCAGAAAAAGATTTTCCAGCTCCAGTTAAGACTATAACCCGAATTTTGGAATTATTAGTTTGTTTAGCAAATTCTAAAGTCAGTTCCGATATCATTTGAGGGTTAAATGCGTTATGGACCTGTGCACGATTCAGTGTAATTATGCAGACATGATCAACTTCTTCTGAAGTAATGGTTTCATATTTTGTCATCGACTTTCCTTCCAAATCGAAATTCACATGCGGAAGACACCGTAGTTTGTATCGGGTATCTCTGCATTCAAAGAAGCAGATATACACAATGCTAGAATTATACGGGTATCAGCAGGGTCAATAATCCCATCATCCCATAAGCGCCCTGTACTATAGTAAGCACTAGATTCTGTGTCATATTTCGCTAGAATGGGTTTCATAATTTCCTCTCTCTGCTCAGGAGACAATGTCTTTCCCCTAGAAGCTAGTTGAGTTTCTTTGACTGTAGCTAATACATTAGCTGCCTGTTCTCCACCCATAACAGAGATCCGAGCGTTTGGCCACATAAATAAGAATCGTGGGGAATATGCCCGTCCCGCCATACCGTAATTTCCAGCTCCATAGGAACCTCCGATTACAATAGTAAATTTTGGTACTTGGGCATTACTTACTGCCATAACAAGTTTAGCTCCATCCTTTGCAATCCCTCCAGATTCGGCTTCACTTCCGACTATAAAACCAGTAATATTCTGTAAGAAAATTAATGGTAAGTTCCTCTGGGTACATAGATTGATGAAATGAGCACCTTTTAGGGCACTTTCTGAAAATAATACGCCATTATTAGCGAGGATTCCAACGGGATATCCCATAATTCGTGTAAACCCGCATACGAGGGTGGATCCATATAAGGCTTTAAATTCGTGAAAACGGGATCCATCCACCAATCGAGCGATGACCTCGTGTACATCGTACGCTTGACGAGTATCTCTCGGTAGAATTCCATAAATTTCATCAATATCATAAAGGGGAGGTTCTGGTTGTCGAAAATCAAGTGTTGTTTTAGGAGGTAAATTCAAATGCTCAATGATGTTGCGTGTTATCCGTAACGCGTGCTCATCATTGGTTGCATAGTGATCAGCAACTCCAGAGGTTCTACAATGAACATCTGCTCCTCCTAAATCTTCAGCAGTAACTTCTTCACCTGTAGCTGCCTTTACAAGTGGAGGCCCACCGAGAAAAATAGTACCTGTACCTTTAACAATGACTGTTTCATCTGACATTGCAGGAACATATGCCCCACCAGCTGTGCACGATCCCATTACTACGCTTATTTGTGGTATTGCTTTTGATGACATTTGAGCTTGATTATAGAATATTCTTCCAAAGTGTTCTTTATCAGGAAATACTTCAGCTTGAAGAGGTAGAAATGCTCCACCAGAATCAACCAAATAGACACAAGGAAGATTATTTTGTTCAGCTATTTCCTGAGCACGGAGGTGTTTCTTAACCGTCATTGGGAAGTAAGTACCCCCTTTAATCGTGGCATCATTTGCAATAAACATAATTTCTCTCCCCGCGACTAAACCAATGCCAGTCACGATTCCTGCATATGGTGCAGCATTATCGTACAAGTTATAAGCAGCTAATGAGCTTAATTCCATAAAAGGTGTGTCAGGATCAAGTATCATCTTTATACGTTGGCGTGCAGGTATTTTCCCTCTCTCCAGATGTTTTTCCATTGCCTTAGGGTTACCTGATCTTATTGAATCAAGAATCTCTCTGTGTTCTTCAAGAACTTTCTGAAAATGTTCATAATTATCTTGAAAATCCGATGATTTTACATCTACTTTAGATTTTATTATTGCCATCAATTAGACCTCGAAAGAAACATCTCTAGGGAGGATAGCTGTTCTAGAACATTTACTTAAAGAATTTCTTGGACGAAAGTACTTCTGTTAGGGAGTCAGATAAGTTGAATTAACTTTCTTCAGATGTCTCAGATTGCTGAATTTCCATTAGAGGAACGTTTGCTTCAATTTGATCCCCCTCTGAATAGAAAATTTCTGTTATAGTTCCCTCAAAAGGAGAGACTATCTTATTTTCCATTTTCATAGCTTCTACTACTAGTAAATCTTCGCTTTTCTTCACCTCATCCCCTACCTTCACTAATAATTTCACGATTCGTCCAGGCATAGGACTAGATAAGCTTCCCTCATCTATTGTCTCTTCAAAATCTTCCTCCTCTAGTTCAGCTATACGACGAAGTTCATAATCCGCTCCATCGAGATGAATGAACCTTAAATCGCCATCCTTGGCAACTGAACATTTATAGATGATATTATCTAGAGTAAATTGAAATTGACCAGTGCCAAGAACTTTAGCTGTTACAGTTATCTCTTTCTCATTATCCTCATGATCTTTGATGATTACTGAATATCCATCATTATCATCACGACGTAGACGGACCTCAAATCGATTATTCCCGTTATCAAAATTGAAAACTTCACTCATGAAAAGTCACTTTTTGGGTTTAGAATTTACGACTACCCTTCTTATAGTGTTCCCATGGGCCTATTTTTTTCCATGGGGAATGAGGATCTAAATCCCTGATAAAAGATGACTTTAGGTCTTCGCTTTTTACTGGGATGATCTTTTTAATGACTGCTTTTCCCTTTCCTAAGGTACCTGAAACACGATCTGAGAGCACATCAAGACTTTCACGTCCCCATGTTCCAATCTTCTGCCATGGTGAATGGGGATCAATACCATTTAATAAGGCAACCGTTTCGCCATTTGTGCTGCTACTCATAAATGGTTCCATCACTTCAAATAAAGCAGCAGCTAATAATACCTGAAATGGTGTTTCTTTCTTACCATTTTTCCATTTATGAAAATGTTCGGTTACAAAATCTGTGTGCGTATTACCAGAAAGAAAATCGGGATGTGTTAAGACCTCTCTAAGAAAAGTAATATTTGTGGGAATACCTAAAGCTGCATAATTGTGTAAAGCCCATTTCATTTTCTGAATTGCATCTTCTCGGGTCTCTGCATGTACTATTAATTTAGCAATCATAGGGTCATAAAAAGTTGAGATTTCTCCACCTGTTGTAGAAATCCCCAAATCATTCCTAATATTAACTCCTACTGGTACTTGGACTGTCCTTATCTTTCCAGAAGATGGAAGAAATTGCTTCTCTGGATTTTCAGCATAGATTCTAAATTCGAGAGAGTGTCCACGACTAATAATATCTTCTTGTTTTATTTGTAATTCTTGTCCTGCAGCTATTTTCAGTTGCCATCTCACTAGGTCAATTCCTGTAACTGCTTCCGTTATAGCATGTTCCACCTTCAAACGAGCATTAATTTCTAGGAAATAAAATTCATTGTTTTTCTCATCTAGAACAAACTCAACTGACCCTGCATTAGTATAATTGACCGCTTTTGCTGCTGCAATCGCGACATCTCCCATTTTTTTTCTTAAAGCATCATCTAGAGCGGTAGAGGGAGTTTCTTCTATGATTTTCTGATGACGACGCTGAATAGAACATTCTCTTTCATTCAAATGTACGAGATTCCCAAAGTGATCTCCCAGAATTTGAAATTCGATGTGCCGGATATGTGTGAAGTATTTTTCTAGAAAAACATCTCCATTTCCAAAAGCATTTTTGGCTTCACGACGGGCGCTTTCATATGCGGCTGAAAATTCATGTTCTGAGTTTACAATCCGCATCCCCCGACCTCCTCCACCGGCTGTTGCCTTTATAAGTAGAGGATATCCAATTTCTTTCGCTTTTTGTTTCAGAATTTTCTTATTCGTTGATCCACCATGATAACCAGGAATAACAGGGATATCTGCTGCTCTCATACTTTTTTTAGCCTGAATTTTATCTCCGACTGCATGAATCGCTTTTGGACTAGGACCAATCCAAATTAAACCCGCATCTTGAACCCTCTTCGCAAATACTGCATTCTCGGATAAAAAACCATATCCAGGGTGAATAGCTTCCGATTTACTTTCTAACGCAATATCAATAATTTTATCCATATTTAGATAACTTTCGGATGGAACTGGGTTCCCTAATGGGTACGAAAAATCTGCTGCATGAACGTGGACAGATTCTTCATCAACTTCTGAATAAATAGCTACTGTTTCAATCCCCATCTCTTGCGCACATGCTATAATCCGACTCGCGATCTCTCCTCGATTCGCGATAAGAATTCGATTAAACATACTAATCACATAATCACTGTGTAGAAGCAAAGAATGGGGTCTGAAAGGACTTCTTGACAGTATTAACAAATATATTCCTAAATTACCTAAGGAATTTTTCGCTTTTAGTCATACATACCTGTATAGTGAAGCAATTATTATGTTTCTATCATCCTTTAAAAATACTGAGATGAAATCCTAGGTCTTTTTTGTCCATTGTTCCGAGTACTAAAATTATAAAAGGGGAGATAAACCTGAGGTAATCGAGTATCATGACTGAAATCGATGTCCCCTTACTTCTCCTCATCTTAAAACAAATCTGCTTTGGAAGTTTAGTTTCAGGACTATTGATATTCTTTTTAACCTTAATTCTACAAGGAAGTCATTTATTTGATCATGATACTGATTTGGATCATGATATTGACCATGATTTCGACCATAGTGTAGGAATTGATCATGATATCGGGGATGTTGACTTTGATGCGGATGTAGATATAGATTCAGATGTATCAGTCGGTATAGATAAAGATGTCCACATTGGCATGGATAAAGACTTGAATTTAACTGATCATGGTTACGATGCAGATACTCCAGCCCCTTTAATGCTCCTTCTAGGAACTTTTATGATTTCATTTGGAGGGACAGGGGTTATTTTAATCGATAATACCATTAACATTATCCTACTTTTAGCAGTGCTGGTATTGGTTCCTCTTGGGACAACCTACTTAATTTCCAAGGCATGGTCAAAAATTGCTGTCTCAGAAATCTATGATACTGCCTTACAAACCATGAAAATTGACGATGAAGTGAAAACTCTGACAACCGTCGATACTGAAGGGGGATTGGTACTAATCCAAACTAGTTCGATTCATGGACCTGTTAAGATGTCGGCAAAAACAAAATCAGGAGCCATCGCTAAAGATATGGTTGCTTACGTTATGAAAGTTGAAAGAAATTCACTAATAATTGATGAATGGCCTTCGACAGAAAAATCAAAAAAACACTCTCCCGAGGGATCAATTACTTGGGAATAAATCAAAAGAAATATGAAAATTGGGTGAAAAAAATAAAATGGTGAACTTATTTTTCCTACAAACAAGTACTGGAAATGTATTATTGGACAATCTCTGGTTAGTAATTGTCTTAGCAGTTGTAATTTTCTTCTTATTTATATTGTATTTTGTATCTCGCTATCGTAAATACAAAACAAATGAATATGTTATTCATTTTCGTCGTGGAAAGATTAAGAGGGCGGGAACAGGTGGAACAGTTGTCTTATGGCCAGTATTCGATGAAGTAATTGTTATTCCCACCACTGTGCAACAAACTTTGCTAGAGGCAAGAGAAAAAGTAGTTAGTTATGAATATCAGGATGTTGCATTAACTGCGTTCGTTTATTGGCGTGTGACTAACCCAGAAGTATCTTATTCAAAAGTAAGTTGGAATCCTGCTCGTTCGGACTATGTTGAAAAAGCAATTAAGAATGCAACTGAAGCGATTATACGTACAACTTGTGCAAATATGAAGATTGAACAAATTATTCGTAATCGCGTTGAGATCATCAAGAATGTTACAAGCGAATTACATCATCTCGCAGGGGATTGGGGAATTACTGTAGAATCAGTAGAAATTCGTGATGTAGAAGTCTTAGATGCCAGATTAAAAGAAAACTTAGAGGCGGTTAAAAAGATAGAGGAAGCACAAACTGCTCAGTTAAGACAAGCCGAGATGGAAGAGATGGTTCAGTTGAGAAACCTCGAAGTCCGTCAACATACTGGTGAACAAGATCAAGAAGTAAAACTCACCATTGAAAGAAAAGCCAAAGAACGCGAAATACAAATTGTGCAGCTTGAGCAAAAGAGAGCAATTATTGCCGCGGAAACTGAGCGGAAACAGAAACAGATTCAATCAGAAGCAGAAAAGTATCTGCAAATCACTCAGGAAGTAGGAGTGGAGGTTGAACGAATACGACAACAAGCTCTAGCTCATAAGGATCAACTATTAGCTGAAGCCGAAGGTGAAGCTGCAAAAATTAGTCAAACACAGATCGCTTATGCCCAGGGTATCTTAGAACAAGCTAAAGCATTAAGTCAAGCTGATGAAAAGTATATTCAGATGAAAGCTATCGAGATGCTCCCTGATATCTTCAAAAATGTCGCAGTAGACAAAATGATCTTACTTGGGGAAGGACAGGATGCGTATAAGTCTATTGCACAGATGGTATTGCCATTTTTAGAAATAGCAAAGGAAATTGGGATACCAAAAGATAGTAAGTCATCTGATGATACTGAAAAAAAGCAAGTAAGAAAAAGATCTAATAGTTGAAACGACATTGTAAATTCGTCCCTGTAAGGGCGAATTCATTTTTTTTAAATATCGCCAAAGAGCATATTTCGCGAAATCCGTACGGATTCTTTACGTTCCCTCATCCGTGAGAATCCTCCTTCAACCCAGTTCTTTGCTTCTTGATCTCGTCCTAATTTGCGATATATCGAACCGATTGTGAGATACAATATAGAATCATTTTTTAGTTGATTAGCTCTTATATAGAATTCAACTGCTTTTTCATATTCAAGAACTTGTTGCGATTTAATTGCTTTCCAATAGAATAGATTGCCTATTCGCACTAGCACTGATACTTCCACAATTTCCTTTACAGTCTCTTTATCTTCCCCATCTAAACGAGCTAAAATTTTCTCGTATCGAGAAATTTTAGGAATGATCTTAACAAAATCCTCTGGTTTAATGGTTGGTCGCATGTAAAACGCCCCCTCCAAGATGGGAGTATCAGTAAACACCATAGATTCATCCAAAAGTGCTGACAACGAAGCTTGGATCTGGGTGACGTCTCGAATAATACTTGAAAGGATTTGATGGCGTTCATGATCCATCTGAATCCGTTCTAAATCTGAGGTTGATTGTTTAATTGCTGCAGGAGTACTTTGTCCTTCAACCGAAGATATTGAACTCTCAATATTTTTGTAGATCTTTTTGATTAAATCTAGGGTCAAATCATCCTGGGAGCTTATAGCGTTTATTTCACGAATTAAAATTCTTTCGATTAGATTATAATTCGCTAGCACCCTACTTTTTGAATCACGAAGAAAAAGCAAAAACAAGGTACAATAACGTCCGTATTCTTGTATTCTTGGATCTGTGGAATTTGAGGATTGCACTGAAAAGGGATAGGCAATTGCTAATTCCTTCCGACCAGGAACAGGAAAAGAGCCATGTAATTGATTCAGCTGATCTTGACTTTCACCCAATCCAAGAGCGGTCATGAGACTAATACTAAGTTTCATTGAGCTAGTTTCATCTAATTTGGAGAGATTTATCTCTGTGAGTGGGCCTGTATCAGCCATGACAGACAAAAGCACGCCTTCAAATAACATAATAAAATCACATATCTAGATAGCTCTTACTTTTTTCAAGGGCATTAATTTGTTTCTACAGCAAATTGGATGATGTTTTCACTTTATTATTGATCAGTTTTCGGTTTTAATTTAATATGATATGTTTTATTTTCTTTTCGATTTAAACCATTGTCAATGGAATTGTTATAAACTTTGGTAATTCTGTGTACAACCTCTATTGTGTCTGAGAAATTCACATTAAATCTTCTTAAAATTGATTAATTTTCTTTTTTACTCGTTTCCTTGGTGGGCTTGGTAATTCTCGTTCAGTTAATTCTAATCTTCTTCTAGAGTATTCAGCAAGGGAATTTGTTAAAGCAGCTTGGTCTGCTGATATTCGTTGATAACTTCCCAATGTGGGTGTATATAGAGATTTAATGTCTAGTTGATAATTATTGAGTAAATTCCAGGAATTTCTAACAGCTAACAGGTCATATAGATAATAAGCTGAATCCATACATTCAACAATTTGTTTCTTAGTCTTCAAATTCAGATTCAGAATATTTGGACGATTCAATATTTCTAAGAGCAGTTGTAGTATTTCTACCAGCTCGTTTAAATCCTCCTCAGAAGGATCCTTCTTCTCGAAATACGCGACCAGTAAATTAATTTCAGTAATTAGGCGTTCCAATTGGTAAGTTAGTAATTGAGTATTACGTACGAATTTTCTCTTATCCAATCTGTTGATCAGTGTTCGTAATGTACGCGTTGATGCCTGAGGTTTGTACGTTTTGGTGCCCAAACGTCTTAAAAATCGTGCCAACCTATTACTCAGTTTTAGTTGATTAGACATCTCTCTTGTTGAGTTTAATCCTTGTTTATAATGCCTATCCATTAACTCCAATACGAATTGAGGTTCTACTTCTGCAGGATACCCCAGTTCTGTTAATAAGAAGTAAGATTCTAAGATTCGTGTAGGGTTCTCAATATCAGTCAATCGCTTTTTTAGGAAAGAAGAAAGCAGTAAACGATCACTTTCTGTGAGATGTTCAAGTTTTCCAAGACGATGTATTAGAAATGTAAACCCGACAATGGAATCTTCTACAAGTGAAGTTTCTAAATCCTGTTCGATCAGCCGAAAAACAAATTCGGATACGACGTCATTCAGATGTTCTTTTGGGCCAATAATTAAAGAAGAAATATCCATCAATGTACTGAGATTGTTAATCTCTTGTGGAGAGGTAGAAAACCTTTCTACTATACGATTCATCTCTTTCTCTCCCTCAGAAGTGATTCTTTTAACGAAAGAGTAATTTGTCAATTGGGAGAGCGTTTCTTCTGGTACTCTGTATTCTTTGACTAATTCGTTAAGGACTTTTTCAGATTGCTGTTTTCCCTGCAAACTCCCTTCTAATAATCCTTGCAATAATTCCTGAGGAATTTCTTCATTGGTTTCCTTGGCAATACTATAAGATAATGGAATGGAGATTTTTTCAAGTAAAGATTCAACACGTTCGAGTTTGTCTAATATTTGTTGATGTTCATCTGTTAATTGTGAAAGAGAATTAGTAATAAGCTGATCAAGATCACGACGGGATGAGTACGCACCAAATTCTTCATGTATTACTTCACGTACGTCTTTTAATTTGTCAGAAGTCAATTTATTTTTTAAAAATTCTTTACCAAACTTTTTTTCTAGTTTTCCATCGATCCTTTCTACCAAATAGGATTGGGCTATTTTTTTACGGGAAATATTAGCTGTGTACTCTGCTACAACTGCTTTGATGAGCGCTGCAACCGTTAATCCTGCAAATCCTATAAAAGGGGCAACCACAATTGTTCACTATTTACTATTAATTCCCAAGCTCTTTAAAATATAACTCATTATACTACATATAGAAGACTACGAGACTCAATTTTGTCGTTCAGAGGAATCAGTGATGAAGAAATACTCATTTTCGGATCTATGGCTTCGTGTTATTCTTTTCTTTTCAATCTGTGTCATTTTAATTTTCAGTTTTCAAAGCTTCGTGCTTCCCTTAGTAACTACGGTCTTTAATAATGGAGAAAATTTTCCCTTAACTATAAGATTGAATATTCAACGAGCTATGAACGGGGTAGTAGGCATTGGGCTTGTTTATGTATTCTTAAGAATGGACCGACTTAAAATGGCAGTTACAGGTTTTGAATGGGATAAAGACATGGCATTAGAATGGATACTTTGGAGTATTCCAATTGCTATTGCAGGACTGATACCTACTGTCATTATTGAATATATTTTTGGAATTATTATTATAAATCAACTTCTTGATATACTTGGGATTCTTCTAACCCTTTTTGTGACGATTTTTATGATTGGAATCGGGGAAGAAATTCTTTTCCGGGGGTACTTACAGAGGATATTGGAATCACGATACTCTTTTCAGAATTCGGCCATATTATCAGCATTTTTATTCGGATTATTACATTTCTGGCTAGCAAGTACAAGTGGTAGTGTATTGTATATGGTAGCAATCCTTTTTAGTGCAACAGTCATTGGATTAACATTTTCATACACCTTCAAAATTACAGGCTATAATCTAATTTTACCTGTTGCCATTCACGGATTCTGGGACTTCTTTCTATTCATCTTTCAGGTTGATTTTATCTATGATACTTGGTTGCGGGTTATAATGGAAATTTCTGCTTCTTCAGTTGGGGCTCTAGTAATTTTCCTTGTAGTTCGCTACTATGCTGAAAATTATCAAAAGAAACCATCTCAAAAAACAGAAGAAGTATCTTCATGACAAAAAAGCTCAATATTTCATTACTGCAAATGGATATTCAAATTGGAAATAAGAAAGTCAATTTGGCTAAAATTGAATCTCTTATAGCAAAAAGCATTACTCCAGAATCTAAAGAACATTCCCACATTATTTGTCTTCCAGAACTTTGTACCACTGGTTTTGATTTAGTACAATATAAGGATCTTGCTGAAAAAATCCCTGAAGGAAGTTCAACACGAATATTTCAAAGGCTTGCCGAGAAATACTCAGTTCATATCATTGCAAGTATCATTGAGGAATTTAAAGGATCTTACTATAACTGTGCAATTATTCTAGATTCTTCTGGGAAAATACTTACAAAATATCGGAAAATTCACCTGTTTCCATTGAAACCAATGGAAGAAGCTGATTTCTTTGAAAGTGGTGCAAAAATTGGACCTTCTAATCCACAAACAGTTGTTAATATAGATGGGATAAATGTGGGAGTTCTCATTTGTTTTGATATCAGATATCCAGAGATAAGTCGCCGTTTGACACTGGAGGGTGTCGAATGTCTTGTTTATCTAGCCGAATTTCCTCGACCCAGGGATGACGTTTGGCGTGTATTGCTCAAAGCCAGGGCTATAGAAAACCAGATTTTTGTTGCAGGAGTTAATCGGATCGGTGGAAATGAAGAAGCCTCATTTTTTGGGAATTCAATGATAATTGACCCATTTGGTAATGCTTTGACCCAAGGTACAGAACAAGAAGAAATTTTATTTGCTACTCTTGACCCTACCCGTCTTTCTGAAGCCAAATCCTTTATCCCAACACTCGATCTTCGACAATCAGATCAGTATTAGAATAAGAAGTTTCAGATTGTCATTTTTGACCCAAAGTGTGGAATTTCCATTTCCCCTAAATTAAATTGACCACGCTTGTTCTCTTTGTCAAGTGTAAATGGGTCTTTTGTAAGTTCACCTAGATGGACAAGGGCCTTCTTTCCTTTCACATCAGAAAGAAACTTCGATAATGTTGTACTACTCGAGTGAGCACTAAATCGTGTATACACGATATTCTGTTTGTAACTTGGTTCTAATCCATGAAGTAACCGATATGCCAGTGTATTCTTTGCGAGATATCCGCAGAGAATAATCGAAGTTTCGGGATCGGTCTTTGTTTCTTCAACGAGCTGACGAGCATAACCACCATTTAACATACCCCCTCCAGCGATCACTACCTCATTATCAAACGATTGTGCAAGTCGATCACTCAAATGTGCCTTTGTTTTTATCCCAGAAATTCGTGCCACTTTTGAAGCCATTCCTAGTAGTGAAACTTTATGATTTCTTGTAATTCCTCCATTTTCTAGCTTTAATAGTATTTCTTGAGCTCTACCAACGCTAAAAGCAGGAATTATCACTCTCTTTGATTCTCTTATTGTTTGGAATAAAAGTTTATCTCTTACTTTGGGATCAACAGCCTTTTGCCCGTAATAAGTGCTATCAACAATAGAAAGATTAGAATCTTTTGGGATTTTAGGGACCTTATCTCGAAATAGGGCACATGGATCAAAATTTACATCGCCAGTAAATAGAACCTTTTTTGCATTACTTTCAATTTGGTAAGCATACGATCCTTGAATGTGATGTGCACTAAAAGGTTTAATCGTGATATCTGGTGTAATTTGATATTCTTCACCTGATTTAATTGGAATGAATTTTTCTAACATTTGATAAAGATAGGCTTCCTGGGATAAGACTTTGAATCGGAAATCAGAGAGATTGACTTGTTTTGAAAAATTCTGCTGCATAAGCTTTTGACTATCGGATAACAAAAAACTGGCCAATTGTTTTGTCATTGAGCTTCCAAAGACATGCCCTGAATAACCTTGACTAAATAAATAGGGAACGGCCCCTGAATGATCTAAATGCGCATGAGTGAGAAAAATTGCATCAATGTTGGGTAAAGCTTGATTCCAATAAGGAAATTGGTAATTTGCGACTGATAATCCATAGTCTATTAAGATAGACGACTTAGATGTCGAGATCAATATTCCCATAGTCCCAATTTGTGCCCCTCCTAGGAATGTAACTTCCAGTAATTTTTCTTTAGTTGGAATTGGATACGCTAGTTTTTCAAGATATTCTGGAAGAATTTCTGGGGGAATTGATGTGGGTAGATCTGAAGTATGAACGGTACTAGCTTTTAACTTCTTGATGAATGGTTTAATAAATGCACCATAACTAAGAGGTATCGAAGCTATATGTTTTTCCTTTCGTTGGGCTAGTAGATCTTTTAAAAAATCTTCAACTGATTCGTAACTGGGAGGACTCCATTTATCAGCCAATTGAGCTAATGCTTGCTCAGTTATCTTATTTAAAGTTGAATGATCAATCCATTGTTTCAAAGTGGGTATAATCAAATCATAATCTAGTCTCTCGACCATTTCTGGTATATATTCTGGATAATTTTGACAGGTGCTCACAGGTAATTCTTCTATGGCTTTTAGGGTCTCCTTTTGTTTCGGAAATGCAGAAATAAGATTTTGGATAAGTTCGTCAAAACCTAGAGGAGGGATTCCAAGGAATCGAATTGTGGAAGTGAATTTTTCAATCGGTTTTACATCAGAAGAGGCAAAATAACCTAAAAGCTCAACCATAAATTCATTAATCTTTGTAACAGTTAGCTTAGGTTCTGGACTATGTGTATAAAGGAACCTAATGACGCTTCTAACGTCCTCTATATCGAGATAGTCGAGAAATACACCACTCAAAATAAATTTCAAAACTTGATCCTGTTGTTCTAATAGCTGATCAGTGTTTGCATAATCACTATTGAAGATACTTTTAATGGAGTTCCAGAGTAAATTTTCGTCCTCAAAAAAATCATGATTAACACAGTTGGTCCGAGAAATTAACCAAAATAGTTGATATTTTTCTTTAGGAGTGAGAGCTAAAATTGTACTCTGAGTTTTTTCTTCCATAGAGAGGTCCACACATTCATTTAGGGATATACTTAATTCTTTAATCAGTGGAGATGGTGTATTCATATTCCTCAACTGCGTTAACGCTAATAATTTGATCTTAAAGCACTGGAGTAATAGTATAGTCGATATAACCTCGTACAAGTACTGATTCTATCGCATAATATTCAGTGGCCGGAATTATACCTTCCAAAACTAACGCGCGATTGATTAAATCGATTTTCCAATGGGATGTCGCCGCTGTTGTCCCACCACGATACTCTTGATTCTCTTTCAACCAACCAACTACAACGTCACCCTCTAACCTTGCTTTAGAAACGAGAATGGCAATAAATTCATTTAATGCTGGAATCCCGTACATATTTTCGAGAACATCAAGTCCTATATTGATGAGAATAGTCTGATTGTTTTCTTTTCGAAAATTTTCTTTAATATTTTCAATTAGCTTTAGTAATTCTTCAATGGTCTTTGGTAATGTGATTCTATGAGATTCTTCACCTGGGACAAATCGTTCAAAATATCTTGCCTGATTGACCCAATTTTTATTACCTGTGAAGACATCATAATATGGTTTCTTCGTATCGAATGTGATTCCTTCTCGCAATATACTAATAATCGCACGTTTGTTATTTAGGTGATTTGTAATGAGGGGAAAAAGTATGATATCTAAACCATCACCAACAATTGTAGAAACTTCAAAAAAATTGTAAGACCCTTTCTGAAATCCTCCTCCCAAGAGGGTGTCAAAATCAGCAGAACCCGATGAAATATGCTGTTCATCTGAATCTGGAATTGTCTTAGATTTCAATAATATTGCAGGGAAACGGTATTTGAAGGGGGGAAAGGTTTTCATTCGTCCTGTAGATAAGGTAGTGAGATAAGTTTCATTGGAAATCTCAATTCCTCTCATTTTAGGGAAGCTCAGTTCACGAATTCGCCGTGAAATTCCATATGAAGAAGTGATACTTCTTTTACTCAAAACTGCATGGCCATCGACCATCCAATCGAGTGTAGAATCTTTAATTCCCTCTTCAACAAATATTATCTTGTCGTTTTTTCCCTGAACTCTTTGGACAATTGCTGACTCCCAATGATGAATTTGGGTTTCAGATAAATTTCCAACAACTGCATTCCAGCTATCGATAACGAAAATCCGATTGGAAAGATCAGTACCTAAGTTGAATAGTTGTTGCACGAACTCTGGGATGGTCTCAAAATTCATTTTCTGAACCATTTTATTTTCGGAAACCTTTCCTGATCGTGTAGCATCAATGAAAAATGGATATTTACGATCCTTGGGAATTAAATCATTCAACCATAAAGAATCTTCAATAATCGCTTCTGGATCGATACGTGTACTTATAAAAAAGGAGTTAGGGGATCTAGCGACTAGTTCAAGGGCCAAACTTGACTTACCTGTTCCAGGAAGTCCTTTGATTAATAATGAATAACTCTTATCTGTAATTGTAAAACTTGAAAATTCTTCTGGTAGTAAAATTTTGAATGTGCCCATCTTACGACTCTCAAATTTCAGTTACAATTTGACCAGCTGGGTTACTTGATTGTTACAAGAATTATTCGTTTAAAAACACTTGGAGCTGATCAAAATCATGAAAGAGCTTAATTTTTTTAGACAAAGTTGGTTCCATGAGATTATTAATTGGATCTAATAATAATATCTGGTTTTTAGACACGCGAGATAACTCTCTTTCTGCTGCTAATAAACCAGTTAGGGTTTTACTGACACCCAGTGTGTAATTTTTTTTGCGAAACCTCTTCTTTGAGCGTAGTTCAATTGATACGTATTTCTGATGTGAGGAAATAGCCTCCAGTTCAAAACCACAGAAAGTAACCGTCGATCGAATTTGGTCAATAATTTGCTTCATGACAATGCCTCATTACAGCTGATTTATGCTGGAATTATGAGTTATTTATGTTGAGTTTATGTATCATCTTTTAAAAAGGTTCTAGATTATTAAAATAACTAAATTAAAGTCAATTTTATTCACATGAGATCATCAACTAGTTCGTTGCTGGTGCTAGCCTCATTCGTATTGGATGTAACCCGACATCCTCTATCCTGTCAGCGTCAATAGCGTTCAGGAATGCTTTTTTTAAGATATTATAGGCCCCATTCACGTCAGCATTAATAATAGTGCCTTTTTTAGATTTAAACAATCCTCTACTAATTCTTTTCCCAACCTATTTGTCATGGTTTACTTTTATCCACCAAAGAATGAAACATCTCAAGTTTGAACGCGCCCTTTTATTATTACTGTTGTATTCCTAGATTTTTTCAATCCTTACTCGCATATGCCTCCCTGTTTTTCACTCTATCGACAAATATTTGGTGTCGATGTGATTTCTAGGGTTTTGTTTTACGCCGTTCTAGTTTGAATAAACTCGAAGGAGTTCTTCCTTGGTCAATATCCCATGAGGAGTTATATAGCCACTCAATAATTCAGCGGGTGTAACATCGAAAGCAGGATTATAACAACGAGTATTATCTTGATAAACTGAAATACATGTCTGTTTGTTCATCGTTTTAGAAAATCCTCTTACTTCGTAGATCTCCTGAGGGTTTCTCTCCTCAATCACGATTTCAGCACCCGTAGGAGTATTTAAATCGAATGTAGTGTCTGGAAAAGCAGAATAAAATGGAATAGAATAATGATTAGCAATTACTGCCAGATTATGAGTTCCCACTTTGTTTGCGATGTCCCCATTTCTAACTACACGATCTGCTCCCAATATAACAAGGTCTACTTTTCCTGACGACATCAGATGACCACTCGCTGAATCACAGATAACTGTATGATCTACTCCATATTGGCTTAATTCCCATGAAGTGAGTCTCCCCTGCATACGAGGTCGTGTTTCATCAACATAAACATGGAAACGAATGCCCTCCTCCCAAGAAGTCACTAATGGTGCAAGAGCTGATCCATGATCGACTAATGCTAATGCACCTGTATGACAATGAGTAAGAATATTCATATTTTCTCTGATTAAACTTTTTCCTACTTCTCCTATTTCTTTCCCTTGCATAGCAATATTCTGGGCAAATTTCTGGGCATATACAATAGCTTCTTCTGGTGAAACAGACCAAATGTCTTTTACAAAATCTAAACCATTTTTTAAATCGACCGCTGTTGGTCGTGAAGATAATAAGTCATTGTAAGCCACTTGAACTTTTTCTAAATAATCAGGTTTTCCCCAAAATTCATTTATAGCTTGTGCTAATCCATAAGCGGCCGTGGCACCTATAGAGGGAGCTCCACGGATTTTCATTGACATTATCGCCTCCACAACCTCACGATATGTCGAACAGGAATGAATTGATATTAGAAAAGGCAATTTTGTTTGATCAATGAGCTGAACCATTTTTTGCTCGGAATTCCACCAGACTGCAGGTAAATCAGCTTCTTCTCCATTGATGTTTAATTTCATGATGAATTATCTCCAAAGTGTTAAATTTGTATAGTGGCATCAGTAAGGAAGATTTAATTTTTCCTATCATAAATTCTCCTCAGTAATTGTAATTATATAGGAATGATTTTGGTCGATTCTTTGATGATTTATCTCCTTGTTAAACTCGCAAGATTTGTTACACATAAGGAACAAGAATCCATTGCGAGAGATTTAACCCATTCTTTAAGTAAATATTCTAAATCCGTTAATATTGTAAGTGATACTTGGGGAAGTCGAAATCGATTACTGATCCACTTACCTAATGAAACAAAACTCTCATCAGAAATTCGTAAAAATATCTTACGGAATCCAGGAGTTAATAACCTGGTAATCTTTTATCAAAACAATTTTGAATTTGAAACAAATTCACTAACTCAACTAATAACATATTTAGAGGAGTTTATTGGAAAAGCTACTGATAATAATACCGTAACTGCTTATTATCAAGCTTTCGGACGTGTTCCATTTCATAGAAAAGCTATTCTTGACAGATTAAAGAAAAAAGGTATAATTCAAAGCTCAAACTCGAATTTTCACCTATATTTGGAAGTTAAAAAGAGTAGTCAAACAAAGGACGGAAAAACGCCCATTAAAGCTCGTCTAGGGGAAAAATTAATTCCAATCTCTTCTCCTAAGAGAACTGACTTACCTCCTACACTCATACTATACTCTCCCTATACAATTCAAGAAGTCGCTGATTTTTTCCGTTTGGCTTTAACGTTTAAAACAAAAATCTTGTTAACTGATGAAAATAATATCGTAACAAAGGTGGTTGAGCAGGTGGAGAATACTTTCTTCAAAGGTATCACGAAGATTGAATATGAGATCGTTCCATCTCTCAATAAGATCCTGCAAGAACATGAAAATGATACCTTCTATGGATTCTCTCTTTGGGGTTCACTTCCAATAAATGAGCTACCAGGGATGATAAAATCAGGTGGGGCGAAAATGGAAAATCTCTTTTTTGTTTTTGGGAATGAAGAGAAGGGTCTTCCTTTAGATGTAAGAAAGGAGATTCAAATGGTGCGTATTGGAGACAAAGCCTCAGAACCCCTTCGTGCTTCTCAAGCTGCGGCATATGCACTTGGAATGCTCAATATATAGGCAAATACTTTTGTTCTCGACTAATCCTATTCTTCGAGAAGTTTAGAAACTGGCATTTCGTGGATAAAATGCTGACCTAGCTTTATCAATACTTCCGCAATATGTTTTTCCCACATACCAGCCCGAATAATTAAATGACTTCCCAAGAAAAAATCAATTGGCAATCGAGAATATATCTGGGAAATATCATATGTCTGTTTATATGCTGTTAGTATTAATGGAACCCAAGAACGGGTGATAGAAGAACTCAAAATTTTTGTATCTATACCGATGGAGATATTCTTTGCTACTTCTTCTTGTACTACATGACTAAGGATATACCCAATATCGTCCATTCTATCAAGCTTGGGTAACATTATTGAATCTATCCAAGCAATACTTGCAGGGGAAACAAGAATATTGCTCATATGACTGTCACCATGGATGAATTCTACCCCTCCTTTAGACTGTTCTAAGACAGCAATCCAATAGTCAATATATCTTTCATCAATGTAATTTTTAAGTAGTTTAAACAACGGATTATAAAGCTTAACGTTCGTTTGAAGCTGTTCTGATCCATGCAATCTTGCTAAGGCGTACCCTGCATATCCCCATCTATCATTTGGTTCCAGTGTATGTTGGAGTAAGGGATTAAAACCGCTTAAAAATTCTAAAAGCAAGGCTTTTACCTCTGGAATTACTTGAATTACTTGAGGAGAGAAAACATGATCAGGATATCGACGAATTCGCAACGGAAGTTCGTGATTTTCTTTCCACTTATCCCAATCTCGTTGACGAGTACTCAAATGGCGAGCTAGTCGCTCTGCGTTACTAACTTCGGCATCCAGATCATTTGCGAACTTAAGAACTATACCTCCATCTATTTCTCCTGCAAGTGAGGTTGATAATGCAGCCTCTATAACATACGTTTTTCCTCCAGCTCCAGTAAAGCATCGAATGTCCTTTAGCCGGGTATCAGATATTAGGCCCGTTACTACTCTTACATTCGCAGTAATTTTATCACTAGATTGAAGAATGATTGTCCTGACTCGATCATGAATTTTTTGCTGTTTATCTGTTGATTCTTCAAAATTACTCATATATTACCCCTCTTCAATATAGGTATTTCTGTAAGATGCGTCCTCTTTCAACCAGTGCATACATTCCATCCACAGAATCTTCTGCTGTATGGAATACTGGAATACCGTATCCTTCAAACTCGGCATTCACTGTTGGATCAGGAAGATTATATACTAATATAGGTTTTTTAGGATACTCTCGTTTAAGGAGAGCTATTCGTGCAGGTGTGTCTTTAGACACAACTGGTGCATCACTTCTAGGAACAACTATTAGTCCTGACACATTATTCTCTTTGAGAAATATTTTGGAAATTTCAGTTATCACTTCTGTAGTAGCTGATCCTGTTAAGTCCATAAACGCTAGTGGGTTGTTGTTTTTGTCTCTTGAGATAGCAGTTTGTACCGCATGTTTCTTAACAACTTCTTCTGTCTCTTCCACTACAGTATCTGGTAATTTCGCTAATTCTAATTTATATCGATTCATTCGATATAATGCCATTGCAGCGGGTCCGCCTGTATTTGTAACTAGTGCTATGCTATTCCCAAATGCAGGGGGTTGTGAATAGAGAGCTTTAATGGAATTTATAAATTGAGAAGTGCTATCACATTGAATGATTCCTGATTGTCGTAATATTTCTTTGTAGATACCCATAGTGCTAGCTACTGCTCCTGTATGTCCTTTAGCAGCCATAGACACATTTTCTGTGGAGGGTAGCTTAAGGACAACAATAGCTTTTTTCCGAGTAATTGCTTTTGAGACTTTTATAAATTTACGTCCACCTTTCACTCCTTCTATATACGCACCAATCACTTTTGTATCTGGATCTTGGCCGAAATATTCAATGAAATCTGTCTCATTCAAATCTGCAGCATTTCCATATGAAACGAATCGTTTTAGTCCTATTTTATTCTGATGAAGGGCGAGAAGAAGATCAATCGCTAGAGACCCTGACTGTGAAATTAACGAGACATTCCCTTTTTCAGGTAGTTCGAAATTTGGAAACAAGGTATTGACCTGAGAATGCGTATCAACAATTCCAAGACAATTTGGCCCAATTAGCCGTGAATCACCTAAAGCCTTCACTAATTCTTGTTGTAGATCATCTCGTCCAACTTCTGAGAATCCAGCTGTAATACATACAATAGCAGGTATTCCTCTTTTTGAAACGTCGGCCACGGCTTGAATTGCCAATTTTGTGGGTAAAACGATGACAGCTAAATCTGGAACTTCTGGCAAATCGAATACACTTTTGTAACATTTGATCCCCATTATTTCTGTAACTCGGGGATTAATTGGAAAGACTCTTTGAAAATAAGGAACCACAAAATGGTTAAATATTAAGCGTCCGTATTTCTTTTCATCAGAAGACGCACCTAGAATGGCTACAGATCGTGGTTCAAAGAAGAAGTCAAGCATCATGAATTTCATCCAGATTAATTGCCATAAATTCTTTCAATACATTCATAGGAGAGGGAGAATTGATTTTCTCGACACTCTATAAAATTGCTTCCCATTAAATAAAATTCTTGTTGCGAGGTGATTGGCAAGTACAACAAAAATTTGTAATCCTTCGATTTGCTTTGATCGAAGATATTGCTTTACCACACTTAAGGCAAGATTGTTCCCCCCTTAAATGAATTCTAAACAATTCTCCTCTCCAAAATCGCTGATTATCTAATTGATCAGTGGAAAATAACCAATCCGTAATTTTAGCCGTGGAAAATTGTAAAATTGATTGACAAGAAGTAAATAATTGTTCTATTTCGCTGGTGTCGAGGCTAGTTCGTTTTGTAAAAGGATGAATTGCAGCATTAAACAAAATTTCATCAGCATAAGCATTTCCAATTCCTGTTACAAACTCTTGTTTATTCAATACTCCTTTGATTTCCCCACGATAACGCTTAATTCTTGATTGAAATTCATTGAGGGAGATCTCTAGAATATCAGGACCGTAATTTCTAACTTTTGATGGAGTTGAATATTCATTTTGGGTGGTAGTATCATATAACCATATTGCTCCATGTAGACGTCTATCATGATATAGGAGGATTTTCCCTGACTTGAAATGCATCTTCATTACGGTTTTAGCAGGTAATTTCTTCTTCTCCCACGATAAACACCCTGTTAAACCATGGTCAAGGAAAAGAGCTAAAGTTTTTTCCCCTGATTGAAAATAAAATATAAGAAGTTTGCCTTTTCTTTTAACATTCTCTAGTTTTGTTCCCTCCAACATTGATTTAAATTGTTCTATGCCAGGAATTCGAATTACCGTATGAATAAATGTCTCAACTTCAGTGATAATCTCACCAGATAACTTTTTAGATAAATAGTTGCTAATTCCTTCAAGTTCTGGCAATTCTGGCATATGTTCCTAAAAACAAGATTTCATATTTAGCGATTGTTAACTAGAAAAGACTCTTTAACAAGCTGGTTAAGAAGGGATTTCTGTTAGATTCGCGAATACTGGTATATATGGTTTGATTTGAATGGGTGTCGACTGGACTTCTATTAAAAATTGGAAATCGCTAGATATCCAAAGGGTGAGGAATTCCTTATTAAACCTCCCAAGGTGGTTTTTAGCGATCTGGATTGCAGTAAATATTATCATTCCAACCTATGGTGTCCTTCTATATTATTGGCAGTATGCATACTATCACCCCATTTTCTGGATTTTCATTCCAGATTCGAATACTTTCGCTATTTTCTTCGGTATTTTTTTGTTTGTCACTCTAGGATTAAGGAAAAATATACAGGTGCTAAATCTCATCACATTTATAGGTTTAGTGAGAGCTTTTTTTGGGTACATTGTTGTGTTTACTGTACAACCGTCATTTTTTGATATTGTCTCTTTAGCAGCTCATACATTTGAATTGGGTGAAGGACTTATACTTTTGCTATTTATTAAGGTCGATTTGAAGAACTATAGTCTTTCAGCTTTTATTACTATGGTTGATTGGTTTTTTGATTTTTTAAATCCTTTTGATTTACCTACATTAGTACTATATCCATTTGATGCGGACATAAATCCAAATAATACCGCTCCCTATATTACCACGTTTGCTGTAGTATTTATAACGGTAATTATTGGTTGTCTCATCTACGTACGATGGAAACATTGGATATCAGAAGGGAAGAATGTAAAATGGATTGAAACCCTGGAGTATCTCAAAGGGATTTAATCTCGTCAAAGTGAGCTGACAATTTTACTTTTTAATCGAATTATTTCCTTAAGCGCTTTTTCTCGGTTTTTCTTCCATACTATTATGATAACAACATACTTTCTAAAACGCTCTACAAAAACCATGTATTCCCTACCTAAGGAAAATTGCAATTGTTCAATCTCTTGGCCAATCAATATACTGGACTCAATGATTACTTTACACATCTGGGCAAGAGGATTAGCATGAGGATGAATTTCAGGGATCGAGATTGTAGTGAATACTTGATGAAAATTCGGTTTTTCGAGTAGGATATAATCAGAGAAAAATGATTCATCCATAATATCGATAATTTTGCTCAATCCAACGATATCAATCGAAATTAAAGAATTATACTCTCTCTTAAGGAAATCATTGAAATCGACAAATTGATGGTCATCAAAGGATATTTCTTCTTTTAATTCTTTCTTAAAGGTTGCCTCAAAACGTCGTAACGTCGTATTTGCAAAGTTCATTTCCTTTAGATCATGTTCATGGGAAAAGAAAATGCCGTAGGTATATTTGCCCTCGATGATATGGACAATATATTTCCCTTGATCGATTGTCTTTATTTCCGAATCATCGGTTTCCTTGACTGCATTGAGAACTGCACTCATGAGGCCCGCACGTAAATCTTCGTCAACATCGGAAAAACCGGGCATAAACGAATAGGAAAAGAGTAAAAGTCCATTCTTTGTTGTGATGTTTACGCCTATCAAGAGAATTACCTAATTCCGATTACAATCAAAAATTGTAGGATATGTAAAGTTTTTTACTAATATACTTAATGGATAGTCAATGATTGAGGATTTTCAGCACTCAATTAACAAATTGGAATGAAAGCGATACAATCATTGATTGTAATCGGGACACTAAAATAATTTTAGTTAGAAAATTAAGATTTACCAAATTTCTTTTCGATTAATCAGTGATAGCAATTAAAATTCTAGTAAAAAATTTTGAATAACATATAGCTTTTTGTGTAATTGAAGATGACATTACTAATTATTGATTCCAGTGTTTCAGGAGCGGCAGGGGATATGCTAATTGCCGCTTTATTAGACTTGTATTCCGAAGAACAACGTAACGACTTTTGTAACAAATTTCAATCAGAATTAGTTGAGTATGATCCTCAATTTCTATTAAAATGGAAAAAAGTAAAAATTGAAGGCTTTTTTGGACTCCAATTGATTACGAACGCAAAGAAACGCTTTACTCCAGATGAATTAGTGCATATCAATCAAGATCTAGGCCAAAAATTACTAAAGTCAAAACAAGTAATTCAGGGTGCAAATAATGCTTTAGATTATTTAATTAAGGCTGAGAAAGAAATTCATGGTGCTATGAGTGATAGTAGAGATTTACATTTCCATGAATTAGCAACCATTGATACTATTCTGGATATTGTGGGTTTTTACTACCTTCTGGAATCTCTTGGAAAAGAAGAGTTAATGCTTCAGGTATTACCTATTGCAGTGGGTGGCGGTACAAAAATGATATCCCATGGATTGGTATCTGTTCCTACTCCTGCAACAACAGAAATAATAAAAATTGGAAATTTGAAGGTAAAGGGGGGGCCTATAGAGGAAGAATTATTAACCCCAACAGGAGCAGCCATTTTAGCCTCTTTACAAGCGAAATCCATTCTGTATTTACCGAGCATGAATTTTGAGAGAATTGGAAGAAGTTTTGGAACTCATTTTCCAAAAGAAGGAAAACAGAGATTTCTGCAAATTATGCTTGGAAAAACAAAAACCCATTTGCATTCAGAGGAAATCATGATTCTAGAAACAAATGTTGACGATGTAGATGGCGAAACCATTGGGTACCTATTTGATATTCTTTTCCGTGAAAAATTAGTTTTAGATTTTATTGCTATCAATACATTGATGAAGAAAAATAGACCTGGGTATCTTCTTCAAGCCATTGTTGAGCCTGAGAAAGTTCATGAAGTATCTTTGGTTCTAATGCGTGAATTAGGCACACTTGGAGTTCGAGTGTTATCAGGTTTTCGACATATTGTTCCACGTAATTATTCTACACACAGTGTTATGATTGAAAAGAGTGAGGACAGTGTAAGTGTGAAACGTGGCTTTATCGGGAACGAAATGATTACTGAAAAAGTGGAATATGAGGATATTAAACGAATAGCTCTCAAAAAGAAACAACCACTTAGAACCATACGAAAAAACATTAATTCTAACATTACCAAGGAGAATGATGTCAATGAATAATTTAGAGGAGATTTTAGAGAGATTAAGCACCGGAGAAATTGATATTAAGGAAGCTATGAAAGCAATAAATCTGTTCGGGATTGAATTCATTGGAGAGGGAGCAAAAATGGATACAGGCCGTCATTTACGACGAGGAATACCAGAAATAATTTTTGCGGAAAAAAAACGGCCTAAACTTGTAGTAAAAATTGTTTTTTCCATAATGAAATCACATCAAGTGTGCTTACTCTCCCGGGTCTTTGAAAGACACTTATCTCTTCTAAAAAAAGAACTAGGATCGGTTTATGAGCTAGTAATTTCCTCAGATTCAGAACCTTTTACAGTTACTGTCAAGAAAAAGGATTACTCTCTCCCAATTCCCTCTCAACGAATTGGAATTCTTACAGCAGGATCCTCAGATATACCAATTGCAGAAGAAGCAGAGGCAATTGCTCGTATTATGGGTGTAGATGTTATGTCATTCCATGATGTTGGAATTGCTGGAGTACATAGACTATTCACACCTCTAAAAGAGCTTATAAAACAAAATGTTAAAGTTATAATCGTTATTGCTGGAATGGAAGGTGCTCTTCCTACGATTGTCTCTGGATTGGTTAGTATTCCTGTAATCGGAGTTCCTGCATCTACAGGTTATGGTTATGGTGGAAAAGGGATTGCAGCTTTGATGTCGATGTTACAAAGCTGTTCTCCTGGGTTAGTCGTAGTTAATATAGATAATGGAATTAACGCTGGAGCAACCGCGGCATTGATTGCTAAACAAAGCAAATAAATACTGTATTAAGAAAAATAAATTGAATTATTTTGAAAGGATATTGAAGTTCGAGAGAGGTTCTATGCAAATGTCGGACGAAAATTCAAATTTAGGACAAGAAGAAGATAAAAAAGAGGAAGAAGTTGCACAGGAAGAAGAAGAGGAGAAGATACCATCTCAAACAGAAGAAAAACCACCAAAGAAGAAGTATGTATTTAATTGTACCAAGTGTGGACAATGTTGTGAAAAAAGAGACCATGTCCCTGTTTCATTTGATGATATTCGGAGGTGGACTAAATCCGGAGTAATTAATTCAGTTTTTCCTCATCTAAAAATGCAAACTTTCCCTGCTCAAGTCCAGGGAGAGGTTCGAGAAGTAATCTCAATAGTTATAAGCCCTTCAGAGGAAGGTGGATGTCCTCTATTTGACCAGGAAAATAAACTCTGCAATATTTACCATTCCATGCCTCTAGAATGTCTTGCATTCCCCCTAGGATTTAATGGAAATGAGTATTTCATAAAAGATAAATCGATCCCTGGATTAGGAAATGGAACGATGACAAAAGAACAGCTCATAAATGATCGTGATAATGCTCGAGAGGATTTTGAAGCCCGAGTAGAAACTCAAATACTTCTCCCATTTACATATACGCTCTTCATGCAAAATTTAATTGAACAACAACAAAAAATCCGTGAAGAAATGCCTGAAGATAAACGAAAACAGTTAGATGATCTTTTAAAAACCGAGGAATCTCAAAAATAGTTATTACTAGCGATGAGTAGGCGAATAATCGCATTTTGAACAGATCCACTTAGCAAAAGGAAGAATCACGTCATCTCTTCCTTCCTGTTCCATTTTTTCAGAATAAGGCAACAAATTTCCCGCTCCACATTCAGGACAAGGAGGAGTGGTTATAACGCTTGTATTTTGGGGTATATAGCTGTCTAAGGATTTTACATCTCTTGAACTAAGGGCTTTAGGGGTAACTTTACTAGTTTTAGTCTTTGTAGGGATTGTAGTAGTTTTTGTTCTTATTTTCTTAGGTGTGGTTTTTCGCGTAGTAGTGCTACGAGTAGGTTTAGCCTTAGCTTTCGTTGTACTGGTTTTTTTTGTTGTGGATGGAGTCTTTTTAGTTATTGTCATCCTTTTTTTCCTTGTAGACGTAGATTTAGTTGATTTAGTTGGCTTACTCGTTGTTCGTCCTTCGGCTAATTCTGGTGCCAACCCATTTGTTGGGATCGATTCGATACATTCTAGAAACTCTCTTGCCTCTTCGCCTTGATCAACTGTTTGTACACGAAAAGTTAACCCGTAAAATCTACGGATCTCTGTAGCGGCGGTGGAGGAAATAAAACGAGTTTTGACCGCAGCACCTCTACCTATCCAAATCCATATTTTCCTTTTTTCATCGTCAACAAGAATGAAAACTGATTGTGCTTTAAGTTCTTCAGGAGAAAAAGCCACTGGATCCCAATGACCATCAGAATTCACTGAATATGCTACAAGTCGTGTCAATTAATCATCTACTGCCTTTTTACACTATATAGAGTGTCTTTAGCAGTAAGAGTTAAAATTTTCCCATCCGTTTCTATTTACTTTTCGCAAACTGTGTATTATGAATTCTGAGTAGTGTTTGAAATTCTAAGTATAGCTCTCGTTCGAACTATCAAGAGAGGAATATTGCGAATACTAACAGATTTTTGGAGAAGAACGTGTGTTTCAGTATATTTGATCTTCTCACCAACAAGGAAATCAAAAACTCGTTTTTTATCTGGGTAATCCGAGGGTAAATAGACTATAAAGTTCATCTCTCTTAGCATTAATCCTTTTACTGAAGATAACTTTCGTGTAACCCTAATATGAGCAGAATCGATAGTAAGAGTGTATCCTCTTGCGGGTAGATAAAACCGCTTCACCTTGTCTTTTTTCTGGACAAGTTCAGTAGACAATCCTAGACTAGACATTGTAGGGAGGTAGAAAGCTATTATAAATAATGTAATCGTCAATGGAACTAAGGCCCATAAAATATTCGTAATAAAAAGCGCTGGATTAAAAGAACCTGCTTTTAGTGTATCAAAAAATATCTCTTCTCTCTGTGTTGGTCCTGATAATCCTGGATCTGTAGGAATTAAGGGATTAATACTATTAACTATGAGGAGCATTGATCCAGTAAGAAAAATAGCAATCAAGATGCCATAGGATAACTGAGTAAGTCGTATATTTGCTATTGGACCACGTAACATATCTATTTCACCTTGAAATTTCATGTTTCCTGCAGAATTTTCTTCAATTCACTTCCGTGAATTTGTACCAGTTCAATTAATCGATTCATAAGACGATTTCCGGAATTCGCATAAACTAATCTTAATCGTGGATGAATATCTTCTGTGGAAATTAAATGTTGAGAGCGCAAATACTTTAAATCCCTATATATCGATTTACTTTTCTCTGATATTCCCAAACTACGTGCTAATTCAATTCCTGAACTTCCTTTTGGATAAATAGTAACCAGTTGCATGAGAATCAATCGTTGGTGCAATGATAATGGCGATGTGAAGAGGTATAGTATCGCTGCATAATAATCACGAGTTAAATCAACAATACGGTTCGATAATGTATCCAGATATTCTTTGATTTCGGGTTTTACTTGAGCCGTAGTATTTAATGAAGCAAGGACTTTTTCTAATGTATCATTATCCTTTTTTTCATCCTCTGAGACTCTAAATGTCATAATTTCCACTTAATCTTTGTATATTTTGGGGTTTATTAAGTCTAAAGGAGGTGTATTTGACTACACAAATAACCTCTTGATCATTAGAAATAAATTGGGATTGGGATGTAATCTGAAAAGGTTTTTTTGAGGATCTTAAGTTGAAGGTGTATACAAAAAGAATTCTGAATAGGAGAGGAATGACGGTCAGCGAGCAAAATGATCAGTCAATTAATTATGAAACAGCAATCAAGGGAACAACACTTGATGTCTATTTCTATTTATTAAGAAAAAAAGAGGCTGCGGGAGTTCGTGAAATTCAACGAGGTTTAGGATTATCCTCTCCGAGCGTATCGAGCTATCATTTAGAAAAATTGGAATCCTTAGGAGTGATCCGAAAAAATAGATTTGGTAACTTTGAAATAGCTAAAAAAGTCGATATAGGAGCGTTAAACCAATTTATATTGGTGAGAAACTATACTCTTCCTCGATTCCTTTTTTACGCTGTTTTTGTTTCTATTCTACTTGTGGGTTACATCCTCTTCTTCTTTAATTTCCCCTTAACCACAGGAAAAATATTTGCTCTCATTTTTGGTACTATTGCTTCGGCTATCTGTTGGATTGAGACTTATCTCTCTTGGCAAAAACGTCCGTTTTAAAGAAAAAAATCAGAGGAATCTTACCCTTTCACTGATGTCGATAGCTGGAAATTTCGGTTCTTGTTCAGTTTGCCGCCACAATTCATTCATCTTGAATTCTTCTAGTAACGCGGCAATTTCTTTAACAAAATGTAGCAGTTCACGAATTTTTCGTGAAAACCGATACATGGTTACTTCATCCAAGCGATAGCCTAAAAAAATCCGGAGATCTTCATTAGGGCCAGTTGTTATTACTCTACTTGTAAAATATTTACCTTGGATCTGAAGTAACCTCCGTAAAAAGGAAGAAACAGAGTTTTCAGACTCTTTCTTAAGGCTAGTTAAACCATTTGAAAAGAATGAGATGTGTGTAAAATTACTTTCTAAAGCAATGTGAATGTCAGGACAATTTTTTATAGGAAGTAGGATATTGAAAGCATTATCATGAGTATCTTTTAACATCACATGTTCTAACCCGAGGAGATCCAACCAGTGTTTAATTTGTTCCACTTTCTGGGGAAGAATTGTATGTGATTTTACGGGTTGAGTGGTTCGCATTTCTTATAATCTCTCAGTTTTGCTTAATTCTATTCAGCTTTAGAAAGACGCGTTGAACACGGTAACTTCTCTTTTAATTATCCATAAATGTTTTCATTTCTCTTTTTCCATTAATAAAATCTTAAATCTGTTACTAAAATTTCACTATCTCACTTTTTCTAAGGAAATAGACTTGGATTTAAATATGGAACGAGCGCCATTATTACACTTTGTTTGAGAACGTCATAACGTGTAACATAGTTCTGACTGAAGAATCCAACAACACCTTGTTTCTTTTTTATGTCTGGTACACCACTTTTTTGAGCTGCAAGATCCCCAAGTTCGTGATATTTGTGAGTAGTTAATGCATTATACCATTCTAACGGTAAAGGAATTCCACACCCCCTAATTGTCTCAATAGCTAATTCATGTCCTATCGAAGAATATACCACTATTCTTGCATTGTTTGAATCTACTTTTACTACACCTCCCTCAATACCTACATAATAATCGTATCCTTGATGATTTTCACGAGCTTGTATAACCCTCAATTTCGAATGCGTAGATGTTTGATCCTCTCCGATTGGTTGAGATGCATTGGTTGTTGGAACAACAACTTCTTGCGAGTCAATTATCGGATCCTTGAAAAAAAGTTGAAAAGCATCTTTGGTAGCTTTTATCTTCACTGGGTTCTTACTAGCCACTAAAACTTTAATGTTTGTCATGTTAAAATGGTCCTTAGAACAGTAATTGATCTTCCAACATATGGAGGAGACGAGATGCGATTGTCCAAGCTGGTTTAGTTTCATTGTAAATCGAAATCTGTTGGAAATTTTGATTAACTGTAAGATTTGTATTCGATAGGAAGGAAGCCTCACCAGATTGAAAACCTCCAATTAAAAATATCACGTCATCATCTAATAAATACTCTAAACTCGTAATTATCTCAGAATTCTCATTTGGTGATTCTAAAAGGTAAATTTTGCTTTCACTAAATTCTTGCAATAATTCCCCTAATGTGCATCGAGTAACTGACAAAATGGGTTCTCCTTCAACGGGGATGCGTTTTCTATAAAGTAACTGAGAAAATAATCCTACAAAACGGTTATAGTTAACTGGAATTCTCCAATGAGAAGGTAGATGAATACAATGCTCAGTATAAGTATGAATAATTATTTTGAGTGCATGATTAACAACAAGAGGAGAATAAAGTAAATTTAACAGTGAATAAAACACAATGTCAGGTCTACCACGTTTTTCCTTTTCAGGTAAATTTGTCATAAAAGAACCGTGGATTGCTGTATCTAGAAGAATTCCCCGATTTCTTTTCCGGGTAGTCGTTTTCCACTCTTTCCGTATTAATGAATGAGTTCTAAGTGATTCGGGAATTAATTCGAGTGCCGACTCGAAAAATATTACTGTTACAACCATATTTTGTCAAATAATCTTTTTTATGAGCAAATATTTGTTTTTAACTTCCGATTATTTTTGATGACTTCGGTATCGTCAAATAAAAGACTACCCGACAATATTCAAATTTTTAAAAGATCGGACATTCTAATTCTTTTGGTTTACTTTGTATCGATCAAATACAATAAGAAATTGAGTCTTAATGAATTAACTCCCCAAATCAGAGTATAGGTGATTGAGATCGAGATGATTCTTGGATTGTACAGTCCTTAAAGCAATTATAATCAAGATTCCTAAATTGAATTAGGTGAAAAATTCATGCTACGCAATCTGAAATTACCCAAAAAGTTACGGACAATTCACTATCAAGGTCAAAAAGTAGAAATTTGGATGAATAGTCGAAAAGTTGAAGCAATTGACGAGTTTTCCTTGAGAGAAAAAATCTTCTTACAACAATTTATTTCAAATCTAGAAGAAATGGGATGGACAGTTTTAATTTAATACAATCCTTATCTTAAATGAATGTCCCTTATTTTGCATACATATCAAGGACTGTATGGAGAGGTAAGAATTCCTCTTCATCTGGTGTATGAGCTTTCAGTGTAGAAGCCAGATGTTTTACTAATTCCTTATCTTCTATTTTTGAGAATAGCTTATCATAGGTGGGAGCTTGAACTTGTGCCAAAATATCACCAATTTCAGCATAATGATCTTCTGAAATATTCTCGTTATTCAGTAATTCAATTAGAATAGGGAAGGTGATTAATTTTTTAGACATCAAGACATCTTTAATTGTAGATTTCTCGTCTTCTTGAGCATTTTCAATAAATTTAATCAGACTCTCGTATGCCCCTTTGGTCCCAATTTCGTGCAAAGCATAAATCGTTTGCAGTAGAGTATAATCCTCTGAAGATGGTCTATTCAAAAGCTCTTCCAGAGCTGGAATTGCATCGGAAGATCCAATTTTCCCTAAAATTTCTGCTAACGCTCCGCACTTCATGTCTTCCTCGCAATTTTCAAGAGCTTCAGTCACATGGGGAATTGCAAGCTCTCCAAATCTAGCAATTACTGCACGTACGGTTGTTTCTTCACGTGCTGCTGCCCGACCAATAAGGGAGAGCGTTGGTTCAATCCCACTTTCTTCTTTCATTTCAGCAAGAGCATAACCAGCTGCCAATCGAACTTCCATTTCATACATTTCATTAGTTAAAACTTCATGCATTTTGAAGCTGGCAGGTTGGGAAATCTCTTTCATGGTACCGAGAATGAAAGCAAGTTGTTGTTGACGTTTTGGAGGAACGGTATCAAAGACATCGATTATCGATTGTATTCGCTGTGGCCAACAATCTAACCACATTTTTTCTTTATGACACCTCTCAAAGGCAGGGATATCAAATTCTGCCACCTGTTCTGCAATACAGAAAAAATTAAGAAATTTTCTTTGTAAAAAGGGGCATTTTGCCTTGTTGTTCATATAAGGAATGCCTGTACGCCACGAAGCTGTTTGATAAGCCATAACACTTAGAAATTGACTGAATTGTGCAAAAGTATACGATAATAGAACCATCATAATTATCATTGAGCCAATAATTCCTAATAGATCAAATGAGAATACAAGAATCGGATAAATCAGAGTAAAGAATAAGTACCATGTCATTAAGACAAGAACCACCATACTAATTGCTCTTAAAAAATCCGAAACAAAGTCAGGAGCCATCTCAGCAAGTATCAGTGGAGAGTTAGTTCGATCATCAGACATACTTTGGATCACCTTAAGGAAATTATAAAATAATAAGCGTTTGCTGAAAAAAAACTGATCCGAGTAATTTATTTGAATACTTGCTTTGTCATAACTAGAAATTTGGTCATGTTGATGTGAATTAAATGTCTTCAAATCTATCAGTACTTCGTATCACCTCCTCGAAACCACATCTTGTTCCCTAAACATCGCCCGATGCCACGAGGTGAGAAGAAATTCACAAAAATCGTTAGCAGTATAAACAAAATCTACCCGACACCTCCGACTAGTCGATTTTAAGAAATTAAGGGGTGCTTTGAAATAGGCCCAGAAATTGCACAACCAAAATGCGATGAGAACAATAACATATCGGACTGCTGGGTGTTGGGAACAACTAAACATTTAGGGTATATAAATAAAAAATAAAGATTTTCATGTATATAACCAACGATAAAATCCATTTTTAGTTTTTTCAAATGTGGTATACAAAGTGAATAATTCATCATCTAAACTCATGTTAAGGCAAGAACGATTCTATTTAACTACAGTTGACATTTTAAAAGGATTAGCGATTTTCTCCATGATCTTTGGCCATGGAATAGGATGGTGGGATTTATCTCTAATGAGAAATTATGAAAACGGGAGTTTAGCTATAGTAGTGATTATGGTATTGGGTTTAATGGTATTTCCCTGTTTTTTATTCTTTAGTGGATTCAATCAAGTTAATTCTATTCTTAGAAAGGGGGTCAATCCCTCAACTAGGTTTCAGATCAGATCTCATTCAATAAAACGAGGGTTTTTCTTCTTTTTGCTGGGAGTAATTTCAATGTTCCTAATGTTTCTTGTAAAATCTCAAGGAGATATGCGAACACTCCTCACTTACCTGCTTACTTGGCATTTACTTCACATATTTGGCCTTTCTACTCTTTTTATTCTTGCCATACTAGAATTTGCATATTGGATTGATGGAAAAATAGGTTTAAACTGGAAAATCAGGCATTTATTCACGATATTCCTTCTAATAAACCTCCTGTTTGTGATTTTCTTTTTCTTTTTGTTTCATAATTATACAATCAGTTATTCTCGAGAATTTCCAGTAAATTTAGATATTCAGTCGATACTCGAAAACATTTTCTTGGATGTATCTTCATGTGGAGTAATTCCTTGGCTTTCATTTAGTTTAGCAGGTGGTTTAACTGCTTCATTTCTTGACTTACAAAATTTACAAAAGGAAATTCTTCCTAAAAAGGGTTTCTTCATACTGTTCATTAATTTCTTAATTTTATTAATTGGAATGTTATTTTTACAATTTGAAAGGTTTATTTCAGCTGGAATAGGATATGCTTCTTCATTCTCACATGTGTTTATTTCAATTGGATTGATTGGGTTTTTTAATCTATTTCTTATTCTGATCTTCGATGTATATCAATATATCAGTCAGGAAAGGATAAAAAAGTTATTATATCCAATCATTACTCTTAGTAAAATTTCTTTGACCATTTATTTTGTTCATCCAATAGTAGGAATCTTTAATCCGAATATTATTACTTCTGAATTGATGTTGTTGATTTTAATAACTATTTATTGTTTATTTTTCATTCTTATTGCAATTTTTTGGCAAAAATGGAAATTCAGATACAGTCTAGAATGGTTCATGAGAAGACTAACTTAGTAAGTTATTGACTCGACCATAGTTAAAGTACCTTATACGTATATTCGGTAATATATCCAACCAGTACTTCGTAACTATGGGAGAAGGTAATAAGCATGAAATCTCGAAGGGGAAAGACTTAAATGTGGAGAAAAGTGATTAGCAGTTATCATGGACAAAATCAAACTACCTCGCTTTCCACCA
>JAEOTQ010000170.1 GCA_016839785.1 Candidatus Hodarchaeota archaeon
ATAAGATGTATACATAAGGTGAAAACGATTGAAAACAGCTTCTTTTAGGTTAGAAGAAGAACAGGATAGAGAAATTGAAGAATATGCGAAAAAGATGAAGATTGACAAATCTGCAGCTGCTCGAAAGATAATCGACATCGGAATAAAAGAATATAAGAAACAGGAAGCATTGAATAACATTCGAGAAAAAAGATGGACAATCTGGAAGGCTGCATCCTATTGTAACGAATCTTATCGATCATTTCTCAGTCTTTTAAGAAGCGAGAATATTCCATTTCCATTATCAGTAGAAGAACTGCAACGTGAGTTCAATGACCATCGCAGTGAGTAATTCAGGGCCACTTATCCATTTAGGGCAAATCAATCGCTTAGACCTGTTGTTTTCCCTTTTTGAGAAAATTCTCATTCCACAATCTGTCTATTCTGAAGCGATTGAAAGTGGACTGCAACAAGGACATCATAATGCTCGCCATATCCAAAAAGAAATGGGAAAAGGACGAATTGAAGTAAAAAATGTACCCAAAGAGCGATTAGAGGAAATTCGTAACGAAAATCTCCATGAGGGAGAAATAGAAGTGATCGCCTTAGCTCTCGACACAGAGAACCAAGTCGTATTACTAGATGATGAAGAGGCTCGAATTTTCGCTTCTACATTTAATCTGAACGTAAAGGGAACATTAGGAATAATAATTGACAATGTGCATCAAGGAACTATCTCCAAAAAGAAAGGAAGAGAGCTAATCAAGGAATTAAATAAAATTATGTTCTTATCATCAGATGTCTTTAGTCTGGCGATGGAAACCATATCTCGGGAATAAACTGATAGATCAAAAAATCGTTGATTTCCTTTTTCGTATGATAAATGATTTAAATCGCTTAATGATTCTTTTTTCACGGTCATTGTAGGTTAGACTGATGGATAGGGCTTTAATCAACTTTTTTTTGTTATTCTTCTTATTTTCGCTACCATTGATTGCTGTAGGGTATATTGTTAATGAACAACAGCAGATTACACCAAATGATGAATTCTTCACGAATTCAATAACGCCACCTCCTAAAATCAATGCTTCTTCGTGGACACTTAGCATCTATGGCCATGTCCAATCTCCAACAGTTTTTGATTATGAAAATTTAACTGTTCAAGCGTCTCAAACTATAATAGCAACAGTTCAATGTGTGGAAGGGTATTCTGACACAGCAGAATGGCGTGGAATACCATTACGTGAAATTCTCTCTCTTGTCCAGGTTAACAATAGTGCGTTTGACGTTATTTTTTATGGCTTGGATGGCTATTCATCATCGTTATCTCTAAGTGAGGTCGATACGAGTGATGTCCTCTTGGTTTTTGAGATGAATGGAGAGCCTTTACCAGAAAATCAGGGCTTTCCATTGAGAGTCATCGCCCCAGGACACGCTGGATACAAGTGGGTAATGTGGGTTTATGAGATAGAAGTCGTTGATTATGATTACAAAGGTTTTTGGGAAACTCGCGGGTGGAGTGATGATGCAAGCTATACAGCACTCACAGACTGGCTTCTTCATGCTAGTTTGTTTTCATTAACATTCCTATTTGGAGGATTCTCGATCGTCTCAGGTCTGAAAATGACGGGAGAGCTTCATGAATTTGATCTGCCTAGATTTATCAAGAAAAAGCAGTTCCATATTCCCGTAACTGTTGTGTATTTGATATCTGCAACTGTGACCTTTGCTTACTGGACAATCCAGACATTGTTACTTAGAGGAAGTGTATTCTATTCACTCCATGGTTGGATAGCGCTAGCGAGTATGGTCGGTTTGTTAGGTACAGGGATAACTGGATTACTTAAAGCCAAGGGGATGGCTAGACAGAAAACAAAAACATGGCATTTGAATGTAAGTACGTTTACTTTCACGTTTTACACGGTAACAGTCATAATTGGAATACTCTACGGGATAGGTTTTCGTTCCCTCTTCTTCTGAAGTCCAATGATCATAAGAAATTATAAAGATTGATTGATTTTTAACGTGTTTTATCCCAAGAATCTTGTATTAAGAAAAGCTTCTAATCAAGAAACTTGAGGATTATAAAGAGTATATGCAAAAAGTGCGTTATCGAGTTATCCCGAGGATTTGGTAGAGTCGTAAGAATATTTATAATGATTCATTCCTTAGTTTAAAACTGTAATAGATAGTGGTATTGTTATGGATGTTATTGGAGAATATACTATCAAAGATTTCCCGAAAAATCGGCTAGGTATTGTTGATTATTTAGATGAAGCACAAAAGCGACACACAATCACTGGTCTTTTCGAAGTAGACATTACTAAAGCACGTGAATGGATAAAAAACTACAAGAAGGACACTGGAACTTCAATCTCGTTTACAGGATGGATTTGTTGGTGCATAAGCCAAATTCTTGATAATAATAAAGAAATTCATGCTGTTAGAAAAGGAAGAACTAAATTAGTTATGTTTCAGGATGTAGATATCACCATTCAAGTCGAAAAATCTGTGAAAGGAAAAAAAGTTCCTTTACCCTATGTCCTTCGGAGAGTTAACCATAAATCTGTTTCAGAAATAACTCAAGAAATTCGATCTGTACAAAAACAGACCTTTGATGAACATGACGTCCAAGTACTAGGAAACCGAAGAAAACTTCGTATTTTAGCTAGAATTGGGGTTTATTTCCCTAAATTTATTCGAGCACGCTTTTGGAAACGTGTTGTTTGGGATCCAATTTCGATGAAGAAGCTCTCAGGTCTTGTATCAGTAACATCTGTTGGAATGTTCGGAAAGTATCTCGGATGGGCTATTCCACTTAGTGGTTTCCCTATATCAATAGCCATTGGAGGGATGGGGAAGAAACCAGGTATTGTGAATGATACCATCCAAATCAGAGAATATCTAGCCTTAACACTGCAATTTGATCACGATATCGTTGATGGAGCGCCTGCAACAAGATTTAGTGCTGATTTGGCTGATTATCTCGAAACAGCAAGAGGATTAGACCTTATTTCAGAGAACGAACGAGATTCCCTCTAGAAGTGAAAATTTTATGATTAAAAATGACTTCAGATTATCGCAGGTTTCTAGTCTCTGATCTATAATTATTGAAGAGCTTCAAAGCGATAACTAGAGTCATAAATCCGCAAAACACGGGGAGAAGGTAAACTAAATTGGTTGAAATCAGTAGAAAATAAAGGAGATAGTCGATCATGGCATAACTGTATGAAAACGCTGCCTCATGTCCAGATTCTCGGGGAAAGGGGAAAAATGTCCCTGGTCCTGAGGAACACCAGATTAATTCCCCAAATTCACCAGGATTGACGCAAAAGATTCCAATATAGTAAGAAAATAAATAATACGAAAAGAAAAGGCTTAATATGGCGAATATTGCTAATAACGACAGTCCTTTCCAATGATCTTTGACAAAAGGACCCATAGTTGCTAGTGAGAGTTGCCCTTTTAAGCCTGTTAGAAGATGACAGATGGACTTTTCCTTAAAAAATGAGCAATTAGTTGTCATTTTTCCCTTTTCTTTGTTATTTTTATCGATTTAAATTGTTCCTACCAAGATTGCATATACTATTGGCCCTACCATCGTTCCTCCGATGTTCGTTGCCATATGAATGCCAATCGACGGTAATATACTTTGATGTTTTTCTCTGAACGAAGCCGCAAAAAATCCTAGAGTTACTGTCATTGCAAAAATAACGCCAACTGTTATAAGATCTGCCCCAAAAAAGAACAAAGGAATATGGATAAGACCAAAGAATATTGCACTGAAAATAACTGGATATGAGATATTTTGCTTAGCAATACTAATTTTCATACTTTCTAGAGGATTCAGGTAACCCTGTAACAATCCTCTAACAAAAATTTCTTCTGCTATACTAGCGAAAAACCAGAGGAGGATTATTTTTTCTCTTATACCCAGACCTGTAAGAGCAGGATTTCCATTCGCACCCGTCACGATAATGATGATGGTGGCAATTGAACCGATAACTAATCCTATTCCTAGTATATATCCCCAGTTAAGTTTTCCAATAGGTTTACTTAATCCGTATTGGGCTAATTTTCCTCTAGTCAAAAGAATTATGCCGAGGGGGAGAGATAGAAACATAAAGTTAGTTAGTAACAGGTTTGAACTATTTCCGCCGTCTATGATTGGACCGAATGCTTCAGTGGTTAGAAATAATCCAAAAAGCTTAGCAACTACATAAATACCTAACCCTATAAGAAAAGTCATAACTAATAGATTTAAAGAGTTGACACTTCTAATCTCCTCCCCTACAAATTTTTCTTCACTTTTTTTGATATACATCGTACTTTTTCCTAAAATGTTTTATAGAACAGAA
>JAEOTQ010000171.1 GCA_016839785.1 Candidatus Hodarchaeota archaeon
ACGACCAAATGGGACTTCAGCATACTATGTAATATCTTCCCTATATGTCAATTATTCAGTATTTGATGCTGATCAGGGTGAAGGAGACAAGATTTATCGGGTAGAAGAAGACGATGGAGTTATAGTAGGATCATATTATCGGTGGTATAGAAATGGTGAATTAATCTCAGAGCTTCAGGATTCTCCTTCTGTTGGCAAAGAATACCTCAAGAAAGGTGATATTTGGATTTCGAGTGTCTGTCCTTGCGATCGATTTGGTGATTATGGACAATGGGAAAATTCTACCCCAATTATGATTTATAATTCAATAGTTGAAATTAAAAATATCTACCTTGAAAATGCAGATACCTCGGAGATCATTTCAAATCAATCTTATGCAGATATTGATTTGAAGGCAAGTTGGATTATTGAGGATGCAGATAATGATAATCTAGAGGATTTTCAAGCATTCTGGTACTGGAGTAATGATAATAGTACTTTCTATTACAAACATGAATATGGAACCAATAGAACTCAAATACCTAGCTCTGATCTAATCAAAGGGCAGTATTGGTTTGTCATTATTAATGTCTTTGATGGTGAGGATTGGTCAAATAATCATACAACTAGTATTATTAAAATTGTCAATAAATCCCCTACAATAAATAGTTTCGAGTATATTTTTGTTGATACCCAACAAGTAAAATATAACGGACCAAATGATAAAGATCGAGATGACGAATTCTATGTTGATACTGAGAACATTACCATCTCCTATATTTTTTCTGATATTGATAATGATCAGGACTTATCACAAATTCAGTGGTTTAAATTGATCAATAACACTTCGGAAGAACTGACTGAATTTAATAACTCTCTTACGATTCCATATTATCAAACATCTCCAGGTGAAAGTTGGTATTGTATCGTAACTCCTTATGACGGAAAAAATCAAGGAAATCACTATTATTCAAATCCGATAATAATCGTGAGTCATCCGTTTATCCAAAATTACCTAATCTCCCCAGATTTTGCATCAGAAGGAAATTATTACATTAATGTGTCGTTGACAAACTCTGGTGACAATAATGAACCTAAACTTGAGGTTGAAATTATTTTCTTTGATAACGCATCAGATATCATAAATGGGACTTCAGAAGACGGAGAGAATTGGAAATTACACTTCGATTTAATGAAATCCAAGAATATGAGCTATCTAGATTCTAATATAATCGTAATTTTAACAGCTTACATTCTAGTAGACAATTTTCGTGTTTTTGCAACTCTTTCGTTTAATCTTACTATTGAAGACAATGCACCTCCACGTATCCTAGAGACTTTTTATGTTGTAAATGATGCAAATCCGTACAATATAACGTTCTATGCTAGAGTAGAGGAATTTGGTATAGGTATAAAGCAAATACTTCTATATTATGGAGTAAATACTGAAAATACTGTTATTGAAGGGAAGGGATCTGAATTGAAGAGCGAAAACAGAAAGATTGTATCCATGATCTATGTGAACGCCACCAATGCATCATCACTCTATTCTAGATCAATAGATCTCTCATCTGAAAAAAATAATGGCTTTACTTTTTGGATCCAGGCTATTGATCAGCAAGGAAATTCATTTGTCCCTATAATAATCGCGGATTATTTTCCAACCAAACCCTTCAGTTTTATGGAAATCCTTCCATTACTCATTCTTTCAGGGATTATCCCATTATTTATATTCACTTCAGTATTCATGACTTATCGGAGACATCAAAGGAGAACACGATTGAGAGTAAAGTCTCAAATCGAAATTGTGGAACAAATTTCTGATCTTTTCTCATTAAAAGCAATAATATGTCGAAATATGCACGGTCTTGCGTTTTATGTTGGCAGTTTTTCAGGTGCAAATCAAGATGGTGATTTATTAGCAGGATTATCGTCTGCGATGTCCGATTTCGTTAGTCAAGTCGCACAACGCTCAGTTGGTACTGGTATGTTTGATGTTTTTGAAAGAGAAGGATTCACGGTCCTTTCTTATTACGGTCATTATTCCACTATTAGTTTGATTTCGGAGGAGAAATTAAGTCTGGATATGAAGTTGAGAAGTCAAAAAATTGTGAACGAGATTGAAATGCAAATTCCTAGGGAAGATATAGATACTGGTTTTATAAATCAAATGGAACAAAAAATAGAAGCCATACTCTATAAAAACATTCCATTAGGACTATTAAAACCATTAATTATTGATTATTCGCATCTAGATGAGCTGAAATCATCGTTTAATAAAAATGAAAGGAATATGCTAAAATTACTTTTGGATATTCCTTCATTCTCAAATACTAAGCAAATTTTTTATGCGAGTACATTTATTAGTTATATTACTTCTCATAAAATCCAACTTTTCAAAGCATTCACATTCCTAAAACAATGTTATGAGCTAGGAGTAATCCAAAACAGTATTGATGAAAACACTAATAATACGGTTACACAATTATCGAATGAATCAAATTGAGAAGAAGAGTTCTGGAAGATTAATTTAGATGATATTGATCAATATTTCTATTCCAAATCTATCTGGGGTCATTTATATATGGTGGCATTAGCAAAGATTGTCTTGCTTGGTGATGGGGCAGTTGGTAAAACTTCAATAAAAATGAGTTTTATTGGAAAACAATTCACTAGTCAGTATTTACCAACCATTGGTGCTGACTTTGTGATCAAAAAGGTGACATTAGACACACCCTTTGGAAAAGAAGTAATTAAATTCCAAATTTGGGATATTGCAGGACAACCAGCTTTTCAACAAATAAGGAAAACGTACTACAGTCATTCTGTTGGTTGTTTATTGGTTTTTGATACTACTAGGAGTGAGTCATTGCAGAATTTGAAGGATTGGATGCAAGATCTCTATACAAATGCGAAATCACCCTTTATCGTACCCATTGTTATTGGAAATAAAATTGATCTAAGAAAAGGCACTCATAATAATGTTACAATGGAATCTGCACAAAATTATATTTCGGAACACTTAATGGAAATACATTCAGAGCTTCACGATCAGATTACATATATAGAAACCTCAGCAAAAACAGGAACTAACATAAATCGCGCTTTTCAAGAATTAGGAACTCAGTTATTTAGAAAAATGAAGAATAAAAGTAGTAGTACTTCGACTAACAACTATTAAACGAAATTTGTCGGGGTTTTTTCATTACTGCTATAATTACTGATTTCTTCGAACAGAAACATGCTCCATAGAGATAAGAACAATTATGGGAAATAGATGTATGTTTTTTATTAATGTCAATATTTTTCTCTTCTAATATTTCTTACAGGTTCCTTTTCTCAATCATGCTTCTAATTAAATATCTAGTATATACCGCGGTATATACTTCTCTAGTCTAAATGTGCGTTTGACGGAGTTCTTTTGTTCATAGCTATCATGATAATAAATTAGTTGAGAAATCATAGGTAAAGATTATTTTATATTGGGATCTGGTATATAACTCGGTATATAATTTTCTTAGTATAACCAATATTTAACAACAGTTTCAGGGGTTATTCATCAGAAATAGGATCATGATCGAAAGTTAGCTATAACAATTATAACCCGTATTTGACGAAAGCCAGCTTTAAATATACAAATAATTGTTTGACGATGCTTATTCTAATATGTAACAACCAAATATCACCCCATGACTTGCTCTCATAGAAAATTCTTGGAATGATTTGTTTTTCTTCTTCATTCAAATTTATTCACTTTTTACGATATCCATGAACAAATATCATCCCTCTCTGACCTACATCTCGTCCCATATTATAGTCATCTGCGAATGAACATGATACATTCCAACCAACTGAATCAAAGAATGATGGGACATCCTGTTTCTCTATCCCCCAGAGAAAATGTCTTGCGAATGGACCGAACTCCATCATAGCCAACATAGGAACGCAAACATCCACGAAGAGTTTACTTTCTTCCCCACTCATTTTTGCCATCTCATCCAAGAGTGAGATAATTAAGTCCTTTTCCAAGTAATAGACAAGTCCTTCTAATATCCAAAATGTAGGAATATTTGATAAGAATCCAACCTCGCGTAATTTTGACATTAAATCGTTAATTATTGAGATATCTGCAGATATCCGAACCAAATGACATAGTGGTTCTTCTTCTTGTAGAATTTCTTCTTTATATCTATTTACTGTTTCAAAATCAACTTCAAATATTGTATGCTTATTAAGAAGTAAAGGTTTGAACCTATAAGCGCGTGTATCCATCCCAGCACCCAAAAGAACGATTTGAGATTCCCTGATAGTATTACACCAATGAGTTAGAAGTTTTTCCTCAATAAAATATGGACGTACTATTGTATAATCACTCTTTGATTGATGTCTGTGTTTTTGAAGATAACTTTGAAGATCACCTGCTAAACGCTCTGCAAATGGATCAATTATTAGTGGGGATTCATTATCCATTTCCTGAGTACGATAATAAGCGATCAATCGAGCAGTAAATGGTACTCCCGTTTTTCTATCATTAGAAGGGATTTCCAATTGTAATTTGTTATCTTTTACTTTAAATTGGACTGGATCGGTGATTGTCTCGGTTGGTAAAAGGTTAATCCGTTTTTCTAATAAATTTGGATTGTCTTCAATAAAGATTCTAATCTGCTCAGATGTCTTTATCTCGTTGATCTCGTCCCTTACATATCGTAAAAGATTGAAGATATCTTGAAAAATTTTTATACTCTGTGGTAGCTTTTCTGATGTCAGGTTTAGTGGTCGTGTAAATTGATCCACTTCCAAACCAGAAGCTCTACAATAAACTAGCTCTAATATTGCTTTAAGGTATCCTGATACATGTGCTACCTCTTCTTCAAAAGTTATTTCTTTTGTTATTAGCTCAGTTAAGAAAGGATCACGTAACAATCTGGGGGAAATTATTCCTATTTCTCTAGGATCGCGTAAATCCATTGCAATCTTTTCTAAGTAGATTTTCACTCTTTTCATGAAATCAAGATATGTGGTTAAGCCAACTCTTGGATCTTTGTTATAATCTTCAATGATCTTCTCAATTTCGGGAAGAATTATTCTTGTAACCTCTATTGCAGAAACTTGCTTCTCAAGCTCCATGAAAATACCCAGATTCTACTATTTTTCTCTTCTTTTTGATATATATTACCAAGTTATGCTTATTAAAAAAGAATCAAATAATTTAGTATGCAAGATATTACTTGTCTAACATTTTTTGAGTACAATTGATGATGGACGACATTCAATATTCACAAATACTAAAATATCTAGAAATAAAAAAGAGGATCAACAAATATAGAAGATCCCCTTTGTTTCATTATTCTAATTGCTTATTCAGGATCGAATTCATATCTGAATGCATACGGG
>JAEOTQ010000023.1 GCA_016839785.1 Candidatus Hodarchaeota archaeon
AGTTCTTTTGTGTCATCCAGTCCGTGCAGTTGGTAGAGGTCGAAGAAGTCTGTTTGAAGGGTTTTTAGGCTTCTGCGTAGTTCTTCTGAAGCCTCTTTCTTCGTCCTCTCCCGTGTCTTACACGCAATGAACAGGTCTTTTCGATGTTCCTTAACCCATTCCCCCATTATGACTTCTGATGTACCACTACCATACGCTGGTGCTATGTCGATGTGATTCACACCGTGATCCAATGCGTTTTTTATGAGTTCGTCTGACTCTTTACGAGTGGTTTGGCGGATGCCTGCCCCCCCTAAAGTGATAATTGTACTCTTGTGTTTGGTCCTACCTAGCGTTTTCTTCTCCATTTCAAATCAAAAATAGTTAGTGTATATAATCTAATAAAGTTAGAAAAGAATGAGGTTGTGAATACTTGTGGAGTGGGTGTCATCATCCGAAACTCCTTACCTTTTTTTTGCATTTAGAATAAGACAGGAATTCGAATCTCCCGGAGGAGATTAGTACATATGTATCAATATACCCCTTACATTTTTTAAATATCGTCTCAAGAAAAGTTAGCTATCAATAAAATTAAAGGCAATCCACAAACTGTATAAATTTACACAGCATATACCTCTAATATTTATCATCCTAGATTACTCTCTACTTTTTACCAAGTATTCTGCTTTTACTATTTACATATAAAATCTATAACTTGAAGGGGGTTCTCCTCCGTCAGCGACCATTTCAGCCATTACGGCCCCAACTTTTCTAGCAACTCCTATAGTTACAGGCATTTTAGTATAAAATGTTGAAGTATTCCAATCCAGCTTGGTTAAACTCATGATATCGGAACATATGGTTTCAATTGATGTATCAATATTTTGACATTTTAATAATAAGGGTCTAGGTACTGTTGGTCCAGGATAAGTAGCTAGAACAGGAACATAACCAGTCGTAAAGAGTATTGCATCATTAGAATTTGAGATTACAGTTCCTCTTACAACGGGATAATCGAATTTTTCATGATAAGATCTTAGACCTACATATTCTGAGACATGTACAATGTCTAATTCATCAATGTCTTCACTAGCTAACCTACATCCTTTAATTTCTTCATCGGAAAAATTAGAGGATTTATGGACAACCAATCTCTTTGGAGGACTTTCTCTTTGATTGTAATATATTTTCACCGCTTGTTCAATTAATTGTTTCATTTGAAATGAAGATAAATGTACAGATCTTCCCCTTTGTTTATGATCCCATTCAAATGGCTGACCTCTAATAACTTGGCTTTCACCTGTTCTCATATATACTTGAGCAAAACTTGCTCTAAGTGTCTTTATAGATTCTCGAATTTCATTATAAAAAGAAACACCTACATAACACGTTTCTTCATCAATATCAGCTAATTTCCAAGGAATCCCAGTAGCCTTATAATATATACCAACAGCAATGTTCCACCCTATTATTGAAGGACTTTGTCTACTTTCTGCAAACATCAATGTTTTTGGTTGTAACATTTGAGTTACGAATCCTTTCAATGCAGCATGTGCTTTTACATAATTGTGGAAATCAAACATGGGAGCGAAACTAGTTCTAGGATCACCAAATTCCCTACGTTGATATACAATTTTATCTGTCCTTCTGCTAGGTTCTTTAGAAAGTTTTAAAATATCATCATCAATTGGCAATAGAATTATATCTGGACGTGGATGTGCCTCTGATAAATCATCAATTTTGAAACAATACTCCTGTGCAGTGTTGTAGACTCGTTCTCTTCGATTTAATTTTCTAAGATCTCTAATAAATTTCCTTTCAATTCGCTGTATGCAATTTTGATCAAGTACTATCTCAAATCCTAAAGAACTATCCAAGTTAAGTCCTGGAAAATCAATGCCTTTATACTCTGTGCTCGAAGTTTCTTTAGCAACAATTCGATGTTTCAGTCTTTCCAACCATAATTTCGTCGATGTAATACTTCGAGTTGTTCCAATTACACCTACTCGAATAGTAATCCCCTTTTCTGTACTAACACCTCTACCACCATATGGTCCAAAATTCAATAAACCGACTTGTGGATCAAGACATTCATTATTATTAGCAAAAAAGAGAACTGGTTCATCAATTCGAAAAATTCTAACCATCTGAAATCACTTGATAATCCCATAAGAGTGTTTGATCTCTACCCACTACTCTCGGACTCCAACGCACCATTTCTGTTAAAAACTCTCCAAAAACAAATTTTTCAAACCATTGTTCTGGAGAAATAGCCCACTCTTTGGATTCGAATAAAAAATATTTCCAAAATTTCATAAGACGTAATCGTATCTTACTTCTATTCCAGTGAGTTTTTCTAAATCGTGCATCAATTTTTGATCGAATTTTACCTTCTATTGGGTTTTTTCCATTTAAGGTATAATATCTTCTTGGGTTAATTTCTATGTGTGACTCACCCCAATAAGTAGGAGTATTTAATTCAAATCCCCGATGAGTGTAAAAGTTTGTATCTCCCTTTTTTGCGTATTCAGTATCTTTTTGATAGACGTATCTTTTTGTTACCCAAAGTTTGTTACCGGTATAATTAGTTTCTAATCTTACATTTTTAGTTTCATCAAATATGGGAGAATAAAAAATCCTTGCAGCACTGTCATACCATATTCCCTTATTCCATATTATTCTTCTCAAATGAATATGGATTAACTGAGCTGCAAGAGTTGGATTCTCAATTTGTAAATTTTTAGTTTTTAAATCATTTATTGAACCCGTACAAAACTCGGTGAGGGGGTTATTCTCATCATACTTCGAAAAAGACGTAATTGTTTTACTCACATAATTAAATAGAAATGGAGGAACAATCTTTCCTTCCAAACAATCATATATTTCTCGCTTAGAACCTGCATTAGATTTACATGTAAAATATTTTTCAGGTACTTTAATTGGTAAAATATTCATGATTAGCTTACTTTTAGTTTTAATGGGTGATTTTCTTCTTTCTACAACATTCAATAATTTTTGTGCATATCTAGAAATTTCGGATATTGATGTTTTTCCTTTCTCAGCAACAGCAAGTTCCAATTCTATATGATTAGCAACAGTAACTCGACTAGTAGCAAAAAATTTTGCTATAGCCTTTATATCTTGAGTTTTTATTTCAGCTTCATCTTCATTACGACATTTTTCATTATACCAATCACACCAATTCCTAACTTCCTCTATGTCATTTACTTCAGAAAATAAAGATTCCCAAGTTTTTGGTCTTTTCAAGCCTTGAATAAACAACCAAAAAGTAAATCGTTCATCAGGTGTTTGACTTTGCCATTTTCTAAAAGTAGCTACAAATTCTCTTGCCATTATTTTTGATTTTAAAGTCAATTCATCTGCTTTTATCTCAATAATAAATTGTGTTCCTGGTGCAATAACAGGATTATAAAAAACCATGTCTGCTAATGTTCCTTCAACATAGGAATCTGTTGTTTGAGAAAAACCTAAAGATTCTAAATACGATCTCACATAATTCTTATACTTTTCAGATTTAGCGACAAGAGATTCTCGTCTACCATATAAAAAATGAATTGTCGTTTTGTATTCTTCCTTCGCAGTGATTATGTTTTTTCTTTAATAAAATATACTTAAATTAAGCTCACTTTTAACTAAATAGGTCGTACTCACAAGTTATTTATATGCAAATTCGCAGTTGAGAGCCGCTTTATTTTTTGTTTAAAAAAACACGATTGCTTTAGCTGGCTGAGTCTAGTTTAATCCGAAGCCATCTTTCAAGGTGCTAATGCCCTTGTGGTGTTTTGTGGGGAGTATTAGTTTGCACATATAGATCTGTACTGGGGGGGTTACCAGACCAAGTGTGCAAAAATATACTACCTTTTTTTATTTCTAGGGCTAAATACAAGAAGACAGAATTTCATATATCTAGAAGGAGATTCGAATTCAAGGTCTAATAAACCAATGCTCCTTTTTTAACTCATTTACGACGAGTATTTCTCAACAATTGCATTAATCTCTTCTGAGACCGCGGGATTTTCTTGCATAATCTTGTTTAAGATCCCAAATTTGTTCTCAGTCTCGTCGTTCCAATTCCAATTAAAATCAAGTAAGCGAGAAAACAATTCATACATTTTGATTATCATACCGAGTTTCAACTTCATATCTGATTCATTGCTCTTATTTTGTAGGAGAAGCTCCAGAATGAGGAAGAGGGTTAACCTTGAATTACCGCTCATTTGAAGCATTACACCGTTCTCCGTTAGAAACATTTTTTCAGGAGAGACACCCATCTGCTGTATTAGTTTCATTGCATTCTTTCTCGCTAATTCAAGAACGTGATTAGGAAGATAATTGAAAGATTCACTATACATCAGATTAAAAGTATCCTTCTCTTTTCTCTCCAGTACGATCTCCAATTTGTCAGGAACAAAACCCATCATCTTAGGCACATTATGTTTTTCATAGATCAATTCGATTTCTTTTAATATACCATCTACATCAATTGTTTTATTAGACATCCCTTTTTCACCCCATTAGAGCTCTAAATCCACGCTGAAAGGAGAACTCATGAGCATCTTATACATTTTTAGAAAGACAAGAAAATTGGAAATTTAAAGTAGCTAGCTAATCCATTAAAACGACTTAGATCTCTCCTTCATTTCTGAAGTTCTTCTATGTGCTGTTGATACTCCGTAATATACTTCGAATAAAGCCTGACATATTTCGTATTTGGATAGAGCTCACTTAGCCTTTTCAAAATACTGATTGCTTTCTTATATTTTGATATAGCGCCCCTGCTCATTTCCGCAACCTCCAACACTATTTTTCCTTAAACTGTTTACGCCTTTCTTCACTCATCGGAGAGGTCCTTCCACGAAGACCCTCGGATTCTCCCCCCACTCTTGGGTAGTATTCTCTCCCTGTTCGCTTTGCACGTTCGTACCTAGCGATTTCTTCTTGGAAGAGAGGAATCATTTTTAATTGAATCTCAATTTCTTTCAACCGCTCCTTGAGGTCTCGATTCTCTTTCGAAATTTCTGTAAGTTTCTTCTTGGTTTCGATTTCCTCTCCGAAGATTCGAAGGCGATTATATCCCTCCATATAAAATTTCAATAGTTCGCCAGGAATCTCTTCGGGTTTCTCATACGGGCCCATGGACCCTGAGGTCTTTTTCCCCTGCAGCTTCCCAACATATGAACGAGGCATCGTAGACTCAAGCATAGTAGTGTGAAACTTCCGAAGTGAGTGCGCACTGATACGGTAGCCAGACTTACCTAGCTTCTTAGAGAGACGTCTCATAATTACAGTCATAGCATTGGTAGTGAAACGCTCACTATCACGCATTAAAAACAGTGGAGAATCAGTATCTACTGAAAGCTTGTTTCTCCGCCTTTCATTAAGATAATCATCTATGGTCTTAACAGATTCAGGTCCAATGTGAATGTGAGCAATGACCTTCATCTTCTGTGTCTCAAAAGGCGCAAACGCCTTAAAGGGTTCACCCGCTTCATTGAGAGATGTTTCAGAGTCCACATAATCGCCAACATTCAGGTTCACTGTATCACTTACCCGTAGACCAGAATCCTTTAGGAACATCACGATCGCACGATTCCGCACTTGAAATTCTGCACCAGCCTTATCGTAGATCTCACATATCTGATCAGGCAGAATCAACCGCTGACCCTCACTCTCCCCTTTCGGCTTATCCTTAGCCCTTAAACTGAACTCCTCGATACCCTGAGACTCTAAGAAACTTCTAACAGATTTGTAGACCTGCTTGCAAGTAGATGTTGACTTGCCAGACCTGCGCAGTTCAGCCATATAATTTTTAACCTTCACCTGAACTCCTCTATAAAGGCGAGGATTTTCATATCGCTTCTTAACAGCCTCCACGACCTCCTCATAAAAATCGTCACCAGTCAAGCCATAATAATCGAGAAATTGGTAGAAATACCTAACATACAGTTTCTGAGTGTTCAATGCCTTACTATACAAATCCTTCTC
>JAEOTQ010000172.1 GCA_016839785.1 Candidatus Hodarchaeota archaeon
AGAATTTCCTAAAGAATCTGTAGTCAGTTATTGATATTCCTTTTATGTCTTCAAACACCGATTACACCTTCCCCTGTAATACAAGAAAAGTTAATAGATGATTTTGATGTGAAATTTGAAATTTTTTTCACCAAAATATCCTTTGGAACTAGTTGTTCCATCTAGCATATTTTCTTTCCATTACCATAGAATTTGACTATTTCGCCAAATTTTTAAAAATACAATACTTTTTATAGGAAATTGAAAGTTTGATTATTTTTGTACCCCAAAGGAGGTATCAAATGAATGCCAATTCAATGGGTTTGGTACGGAAAATTGAAAGATGAAAAATTTCAACCGTGGTTGGAATGGTGGCGTAATGAAGACAACATGAAAAGAGTGAAAGAAACAGCGACTGAAGGAATGAAATTCATGGGACTTTATGTTACCATTAATTCTACGGTAGAACACGATTATGAATTATGGTGGGAATTAGAAAATTGGGCCGTTCTTGATCGTGAGAGAGATAACGAAGAATCAGCAGAATTGATGAAAGACCTTTTCAAGGAACATGGATGGGTTTGGGAGTGGAACCGAACTAAAGTTTTCCGAACTGTCCATGATGTTAAATCCCCAATCTTCGATTGAACCAGCAATCCTTTCCTCTCTTTTTTTTCTATTTTTCCTCCTCAAAATGTGAAAGAATATCTGAGAGAATATCGCCTCATTCCTTCCAATAATCTTTAGCTATCTTCTATTAAACTGATTTTTATACTTCTTCCTCTTAGAACTAGCATATTGGGTAGTTAAGAGAATAGCTACCCATTGTCCTAAAAATACAATCACAATGGAGTTTATAATTATTCTTATAATTCGTTATTATAACTAGTATGGCTATTTTTATGTGATCTTAATTCTAATATAATTATTAGTATCATAACAGTAGTAGTGTTATGCTTTTTTATATGCTTTTTTCCTAAGATTATAGAAAGTTTTTCTTAGAAATAAAAATTGATAGAATTAGAAAAAAAAATTTTTCCTCATGCGAAGGATTGAATCGCGCACGAAATTCCAGCGAAAAGCGGCAATGTTATAGTAGATTATCGTATTTAAAATATCTGCTTTAGGGATCATTATGTTTGGAGGTTATTTAGTCTCGAGGAACCTCCTATCTTCTCTTTCTTCTTTTTTTGTCTTCTCTAGCTTATATTTTTAGATAAATCTCTTAGATGATTGTTAATTTAAGCTCTGTTGATTCTTTCATGGAGTTTTAATTTTATTTCCTGATATAGATTTTCAATCAAATTACTAGAATATCCTAATATTTCAAGCCATGCTTCATCCAGCTTTCTTAAAGGATAATTTACATCACTTTGAGCTAAATCAATATGCTCAGCAAGCGTTGGACGGGAGTCTATCGTCAAATTACCATTTAATTCTTGAGAAGCATTGAGTATTTTTGTAACATTATCTTGATCCTGCTTCTAGCTATGAATCTTTTGGGATTGGTGTTATTGATGGAATCTATGAATCTTTAGTTACCTATGGGCACGAAGCCTCCGATCTTCAAGGGGAATTAGCAGAATCTTGGGATATTGCTCCAGATGGATTATCGGTTACCTTTACTATCGAACCAGGTCATTTTTTTGTTCTTCCCGAGACGGGATATAATCCCAATATTGAAATTAATGCTTGGCATGTGAAATACTCCATTGATCGCATAAACATTATGGCCGACCCAAGTGGATATGGTTGGATGTTAGACGATCTCATTCTTGGATCAAATTCATTTCAAGACTTAAATATCTCTGAAGCACAGGATTACATAGCTGCTAGTGGTGTTGAAGTACTTAGAGATAACTTAGTTCGGGTTAATCTGAAATATGCTTATTCAGCCGCTGTCACTATCTTTGCATTCAATGCAGGTGTCGTTGTGAACCCTGTATGGATTGCAGAAAATGCTCCTGCCTCCTATACAAAGGATTCAGTAACTATGACTGAAATTGACAATACCACTGGCCAGTTTTCCTTTACCGATTGGTTCGCAGGGGAGAATGTCACTGAAATTATGGTTGACAAACTTGGCTTCGATCCAGCATGGGATCCCCTTGATTCTGGTGTTGTTCCCTCTACTGGTGTAGACCATTCTTATCGTCATGAAGCAATGACATTTTCTGCCTGTGGAAGTGGGCCTTACTACATTGTTCCATCTGGAACTACTTATGGGCAAGCAATCATGCTGAAGAAGAATACTAAATGGGAAGGGTTTGTGAGTGGCCAAGGGGGCAGTACATGGCCAGATGCCCCCGATAGAATCTTGATCAAAACTGTAAATGAAGATAACACCCGTTTACTTGATTTACAAGCAGGGGAATGTGATCTACCAGTTTTTTCAACCTCCTTTGCAGATCAGGTCATTGACATAGATAAGTTTCTGAATGATGGTACTCTTGATCCTCTTTATCAACAGACTGTCGCGCTTATAGCTCCAGGTTTGACCGTTATTCACTTGGGTATGGATCAAAGATCGTTTTTCTCGGATGAATGGTTGAAGGAGGCCCCTGATTCGACATATAATGCAAGTGACTGGAAACCCTATTCGTGGAGTAGTAATCATTTCTCTGATGATAGATTAAGGTACAATAATCCTTTTGCAAACTATCTATTCCGCTTAGCATTTATTAAGTCATTTGCTACAGACACGTTTATTGACCAAACACTCAACGGTTTTGGTATCGTTCCAGAGGGTGTTATCCCTCAAGGGTTCATGGGTCATCATGATTTATTGATAGACCATGGGTATCAACCAAGCTATGATCCAGATGCAGCAAAGGCAATATTTTCGCAACTTGGGTGGAAAGGATCAATAAATATCACTATTAATGAAGGATCGATCACCAGGAATGTCTCAGTTAATCTTCTCAAAGATACTATAGAATCAATGAATGTTGGGATTAATATCAACATTTTAGAAGTTCCCTGGCCGGAATATTTAATGACATATAGAAATTCACCGATTTATCTCATTGGGTGGGTTCCTGACTTTGCAGATCCAGATAATATCGTCTCTCCATTCTATGAGACTTATTTTGGACCATTATTGAATTATTCAAATCCACTTGTATCTGAACTTATCAACTTAGCAAAAGCTGATCCAGATATGGCAAGAAGAGAACAGCTTTACTTCAATATCGAGCAAAATACATCTCTTGATTTTCCATTTATACCTCTTTACCAATCGACTAACTTCTATTTAAGAAGAGATTGGATTAATGGTGATTTAGATAGTATTTTAAATCCAATGAGGTGTTTATTTCAACCTTGGGAACGATTAGTTAAAGTAGATCTAATTATAACCACGACAACGACCACAACTCTATTGACAACAACTACAACAACTACTACTACTGACACTACAACAACAACTACAGAAACCACAAGTTCTGAGTCAACTGAAACCACAGACACTTCAGAGCCAAGTATCTCATCAACCACTACTATTCCTGAAATAACTCTAGGATTTGACTTAATGTGTCTAATACCAATACTTTTAATCGGAGCAGCATTTAAATTTCGAAGAAAAAAGAAATATCTATCGTGCTTTTCTTAAATAATAACCATTCGAAAATTGAAGGAGAATACAAACAAAGAATCCTTGGTAATTACGTGTGAACAATTTCGGTTAGACTAGTTTTCAAGCTGTTAAACTTGTTAAGAAAAGATTCTCATAAATGAAAACAATCTTTTATAGGGTATATACCCCAGTATATGTAAAGTTGTGGAGTATGCTGGGGGAAATGGGAGAAAAGCCAAAAATTGATTGAAATCCTGAAAAAAATAATCTAGTCGGATATATTATTTGTTAAAAAACCAGAAATCTGAGGTTGCAAAATAGAGTTCGGACTAATCAAAGACAAGGTCAGTAAAGAAGGCAGTAAGAAAATCGGGTTCATCTTCACTTGTTTATGGTGCTAATTCTAAAAAAATGCTTTAAAATCTGAAGCTATTCGCTCTAATAATAAATATGCGGGAACAACTGGAGGAATGACCTTAAAAATAAGATTTTGTATGGTTAGAAAATCCTCTCGTTTCTCTTCCTCCTTTTTTCTATTCTCTTTGAAAGATTGGTTCAATAATTTGAATAATTCAAAAGAAACAAGGAATAATATTTCATGGTAATTTTTAAAAAATAGAATGAGAATATTCTAGTTAAATGAAGAATACCAACTATTAACTAATATCAGGGGTATAATTTTGAAGGAAAGTATTGTATCAGTAATTATTCTAGTTGTCTTTGTTTCAGCTAATCTTAATCATAATTATCCCTTTCAAGAGATAACAAATGAGTCAACAGTTTCAAAAAGAAAAACAAAGAATATGCTCCCTCAAATTCACTGGATTGTCAATGATTTTGTAACTGCACAAGCTATACCTATTGTTTTTCAATATGCAGAGGGATTAAATACAACAATTATGACTTCTTGGGGGAATAAGACTGATGTGACATTGGAATCGCCCGATAGAGCGGCCTCTATTTATAAATGGGTTACCCTACTTAATTCCAAGGAGGGAATAGGTAATATCAGTGTAATCCTAAATGATGAGATAATATCAAACCATACAGTACACTGGAGGAGATTTATACAACCCTCATCATCACCAATGAGCCTTTCTTTTACTTATGAACGATTTAGCTATTACAGTGGTGTGTCAATGTTGACAGCTGAATTTTATCCGAATGGGTCAGCATTAATTGATTATACACTCTATTCAGGTACGTATGGGCGATTAGACGTAGAGTGGTTTGATTATAATCATAGTTTTACTTATAATATAATCATGAATTCGTCTATTTGGCCAACCCTCATTGAATATTTGATCAATAACGAAGCAGTTAACTGGCAATCATGGGAGTATTTACCGAATGCACCTTATGGAGATCTTGGAGGATGGGAACAATCGTTAAAAATTAATTGGAACGATTCTTATCAGACATCATGTCACGCCATGGTAGATGATGATAGTGGAAAAAATACTCGAAAGTTGACTAACCAAGAGGTAGAAAATTTCTTTGGAATTCTGATGGCAATTTTGGACGATTTAATTGAAGAACAAATGAAAACAAATGATACAACAACAGTAAGCACCACTAATACAACAACAGTTGGCACCGCTAATGGGTCGATTTTGATTTATTCTTTAATCATCTTTCTCGTTATTATCACATTTAGAAGAAAAAGATTGCCAGATACAGAATAAATGACTAAATACTTTATTTGTAAACTTGTGGGGATTGCTGGAGGGAATGGGAGAAAAGTCAATTAATGATAAAAAGTCAAAAGTCTGAATTTGTAAAATAGAGTTCGGACTAATCAAAGATAAAGAAGGTTTCATGGAATAGGGTTTGAATTAACTAAAATCAGATATTCTGTGTTGTTTTTCAGACTTCGGGGAGCCTTGAGTTATATTTTGGATGTTTGTTTTTCTAAATTCTAGCGTCTCTAGAGTGAGTTTTTCTTCAATCTGGGTTAATCCTCTTTCAAAACGAGTTTTTATTTCTCTATTGTTTTCTGCTCTGGTTTTATCGTTTGGATCTAGCAAAGATAATTCAAGATCTACTTTTCGAATTAGCTTTTCGATTTCATCTAAATATCGATAAAAAGATTTTGTGTGAATCTGTTCCCAACCTCTAATAGTTATTTCGATTCTTAAGGTGTGTGATTCGTCTTGTATGTCTTTCAAATGTCAGATTTTTGCTAATTTTTTAGCAGGAAGATCTCTCATCTTTTCATGTTTGGTGATTCGTTTTAGTTTACTCAAATATTGATAATAGTCCTTCCCATAAACACTAACAGTGAATTTTTCTGCGTAATTATTGATATTAAATCCTAGACTGAATCTATTAACAGAAACATTAATTTCTTCCATTTTTTTTAATTGATCTAACGGATTCTCAATTCTATCGTATTGTTTTTGAATCATGTCTCTTATTGTGGAAGATAATATAGGTACAAGATCTTTTACAGGAGTTACAGTTTTAATGTTCTTTGTATAACTATTAATTCCTAATTTTGCTCGTAAATGTTGCATCCTTTTTTTCAAAAGGTGAGCTGCTAATGTTAAATAAGTAGTTTTATACACCTCATAAGGTTCAGTTGCTTCTGTTATGTCTTCTATGTGAGTAGCTCGTTTTTGATCGAAGTAAGTGAGTAATGATTGATCAAATAACTTTTTTAGTATGTGTTTTCCGATATAAGCACTTTCGTCTAGCTCTTTAACAGAAGTGGAGAATAAATCTATATTGTAAAGGTTTTTACTGCTCGGATTTAATCTTAATCCACATTGGAAGGTTCTTTTTCCTAATTCTGACTGATTGACTACAATTTTTAGTGAAAGCATGGCATTATAATCTAAACTTTGTCTTTTTTCGATTGAAATAGACCATTTTTTGTTCTTTATCCATTCAAGTTCTGTCCATTCATGGGAATAAAGTTTTTTTAACTCGCGTTGGAATTTTGTTTTATTGCTTACCAGATATTGTTTTGATTCTTTGTTGTATCGAATTGTTCCGTCCTTTCTTAACATTTTACGAGTTGGTTTATCAAATAATAATAACCAATCTTCTTTATCAAGGAAGTTTGTATCTGGTTTTACTTTGAGTTAAATTTTTAGGGGAATTAGGACATTTTTATTATTTTTCGGACACGGAAGATTTTCCTTTCTTTCTGTAAGTAAAGCTTTCTTCCTTCTAAGGATTGTGGATTGTTGTTTAAAGTGTGTATCCACCCAAATATTAGAAGCTGTTAAACCAACATTAATAATAGCCTGTGAGTAATATTTATTTTGATCTGAAAGAAGATTTGCAGAAAAATCTAAAGCTGGCAAATTAACTGAATATGCATAAGTGAATCCATCACAGGTAAATTTTTCATTGTTCACATATTTAATGATTTTTTTGTTTGTGATTCGTTTAGAAAATTTCTTAGGGAGTAAGATATCATAAGTTTTTGTTTTAGATTCTCTTCTTTGTCTATGAAATCGTGTCTGATCGTATTCGATTAGTCTAATAAATTTTTCACGGAGTTTACGTTTTTCTGTGGCTTGTGCGTATAAATCAACTGAAATTAAATCTTTCTGGATTAAATAATCCATGTGTAGATCAACTAATTTTAGCATCTTTGCATGAATCAAGAAGCGTCTAAAACTGTTGGAGAAAGTCAAGCTTGATAAGTGAATATCTAAATCAGCTTGAAGCACATTTGAAAAGCATAGATATATTTGCGGATTACTCTTTTTCTTATAAAATCGATCAGGATGCTGGTACACTAAAGATATGGATCAATGCGTCTTTTCAAGGAGATTCCAGATTATCTCCTCAGATTAATCCCTCTGTGACCATTCTATTTGGACTTACATCTGATCCTCAGGCACTCTAGATTTTTGCCTTTTCTGTATCTTTAATTACTTGAAAAGATAATAGTTTCGGAAAATAACGTCCAGCTGAATTTAGATATGTAAGATAAGTTTCTCCATGAACATTTGTCAAGTACTGCTCTTCCTGGAGAATTTGAAGATGAAATATTACACAGATGGCTAGCACAATGATGAGAAGAGCTAGACTAGGAGCAAATAGAAATGTTCCTATAGCTCCCAGGTCATATGCTAGAAATCCTGGATTTCTAATGTATTTAAAAATTCCATTAGTGATTAAGGGGGCGGGTTCCACCTCTTCAGGAGGAATTCCCATTCTAAAGGAACTTTTCATCTGAAAAAACGCCAGGAACATAACGCATATCCCTGAAATAGCAAGTATGATCCCGATGAATATTAATTGGAACTGAATTGAATTATTCATAAGTTCACTAATTACTCCATAAAATTCAATTAAAGTAGGATTGATAACTAGGGCAATAGAGACTATAATCCAAAGTAATGAGATTAAAACTAAGAGAAAATTTCTTAAATCATGTCTATGAGGTGGGAATTCACCAAGACGTTTATATGTAACGCTCATTGAAATAAAAAAAGCCACTAGGAAGCCCAAAATCGTAATAAGTAGACTTACTTGAGCAAATACTGATAATTCAGTCACAGTAATCATACACTTTTTTTATTGGAAAACATCTTTAGGAAAACACGATGAATATTATTCCTTTAAAGCTTATCTTTCAAATGAAATAGAATCATATTTGCCATCTCTAACTGTCGAATAACCTGAGTTAATAGATACGAGATTACAAAAATAGTACAATAAAGAATTTATCCAACGTTTAGCTCAAGAAAAGCTTTACATTCGCTTTATATAGTCTA
>JAEOTQ010000173.1 GCA_016839785.1 Candidatus Hodarchaeota archaeon
GGGAACGTAGCGAAGCTAGTGGACTCGCTAGTTTCTAGCGAGACCGGACAAGTATCGCGCCGGGCTCCAGAACCCCTGTGAACTCCACTGGGTTGACTGAAACTCATGATGAAGTTCTGGAAAAATGAGGAAACTCGGTGTCATTCTTGCTTGTCGCAAGATGAACGAAAATCGCCAGTTCAAATCTGGCCGTTCCCACTTCCCTTATTAATGAAATTCCTGTAAAATAGGTCACTATTTTTTTTTGCATCTAAGTCCAGATTGAGTTCAGGTGGATACGATTAGAAACTTTTCTAGGATCTAATACCAAAAAGCAGTATATTAGGGACGTACAGGATTGAAGAATTAAGAAATTATTGGCTGTGAACAATTTATTTCTCTTAAATAATGTGAAATACACCAAAGGAAGGAGTGGGTTTTACAGTAAACAGATAAATGTCATTAAGAAGAAGCAAAAAACAGAAGAAAACCAGTTCTAGTAGATAGAAATACTTCTTTCAATGCGGAGAAGAGACTAGCAAGCTGCTACGAACTGATAAATCTGACTATATTAGTAATTTCAATAGAACCCATTTGGAAGTGACAATTGTTGCAATATTTACACGCTGCACTAGTATTACACTCATCAGGAAAAGGAATTTCTGAAAAAGGAATAACGGCAATTATTAAAGCGGCTGGTGATAAACCAGACGAAGCCAAGATTAAGGCTTTAGTTTCGACACTAGAATCAGTAGACATTGATGAAGCCATTAAAGGAGCAAGCTTTGTGGCTGCAGCTGCACCTGGAACCACAAGTACAGCAGATTCTGGGAAGGAAGCTGCCGTTAGCACGACAGAACCTGAGGAAGAAGAGGAAGAAGAAGGCGACGATCTCGGTTTATCTTCACTATTCGGTTGATAACTTCCGATAGTAGTCCTCATACTTTCTATACCATAATTTAGTGACTCATCGTCAACATCAGAGTCATTAATTCTTTCTTTTTATTTGTTTTATTCGTTTAAGAATTGTATTTTTCTTACCCACTTACATAATGCTAAATCGGAATGAATAATCCCGATTTGAGAAATTTAAATGTCAAATTCATCAAAAAGGATATTCTAAAAATACCTTGGAAAAATTAATGATTTAAGAGCTGGAACAAATTTTTGAGGTGTTTCAAGTAAACGTATAAATAAAATTATGGGCCGATGGTGAAGCTGGTATCACGCTGCCTTCGCAAGGCAGAGATCGCTCGAAAGCGACTGTATCCCCCGAGTTCAAATCTCGGTCGGTCCACCATAATCATGATAATAGAAAACGTTGAATGGAATTTAAATGTCAGTTAAAGCAAATACGCATAAAAATGAGTTATTAAACAGTGCAAAAAGGGAGTTCCGCAACGCTGGATACACACTATCTGATAATAGTATTAATTCCTCCTCCTTTGATTTTATTGCTAAGAAAAATGAAAATCAGACACCTTTTGAAACAAAAAAGATGATTATTCGCGTTTTAGCTGAATTAGATTTATTCAAAATTCATACATCCCAAGATCTTCGATTAATTGCCAAGTTAATCCAAGGTAATCCTTTGCTAATTGCAAAATTTGCAACTGGAAAGAGAATAAAACCTTCTACCCTTTATACACGTCATGAAGTTCCAGCGATATCACTGCAAACTTTGAGAACTGTCCTTCACGATGAAGTCTCAGGAAAAGGGCCCAAAATAACTAAAATCACACGTAGAGGGGGAATTTTTGTAAATCTTTCAACTTCGCGTTTTATTGAGAGAAGAAAACAGCTTGGGTTGGATATCAGTCTCCTAGCTGACAGGCTTGGGATCTCACGTCAATCATTATATAAATATGAGAAGGGTGATAGCAAACCGAAATTAGAAAGTTACGCCCGTATTATTGAGATTATGGGGCTTGATCTTGATCATCCTGTTGATATCTTTAAAAAGACTGACAAAGACTTAGATTTCGATATCAATGAAATTTTTAAACCTAAATCGTCACTACAAAAAGAAATTTCTGGTTACCTTCAAGAAAAAGGGATTCAGATTCTGTGGTTCAGAAAAGAGCTTTTTGATGGCATGTTTGTCAACGAACACCAAGAAGAGGTTAACAAAAGTGATATAAATACAGGAACCTCAATTATTACTGGTGTTACTTCAACAAATGAAGAAAAGGATAATGATCGTATATTACTATTGGACAAACTCTCCTATTTCCTAGGAAAAAAAGGGATTTGGTTTGAGGACGAAGAATCGGGAAAGGAATCAAAATCAATTAAAACTACGAATTTCTTTACAATATTGACAATTTCTGATTTGGAACGTATGGGAAACAAAGAACTTTCAAAATTTCTGTAAGAATCTAATACTCCTCTAGGGAATAAATCCAATTATCAAGAAAGAAATTATGAATCATAATGATAGAAAGGAAATTAAAACCTATTCATTTGACCCCGTCTCGTACAATTACAGACATTGCCAGCCCTGAATGTAAAGGTATGACGTTTCCAATAAAGTTTAGGGTTAAACAACAAAAGCGATAGAGATTATTCAATAATTGGTAAAGTGATTTGACAAAACTTTCTAGTATATTTGATAGAGGTATAATACATGTCTAAAAAAGAAAATGCGCAAGAAGAAACAAAAGAGTCATCAGTACCTTGGATTCCAGGCTTTAAAAAGCCAACAATTGATTTCAGAAGACCAAATTTCGAACTTCCCTACGAGGCACCTCACAAATACATTATATTCGTTATTATTCTTTCTACTATCTTTATATTAGCAGGAGGCATATATGATATTGCTGAAAATCCTTTACCGATGGGACAAACTCAATCTGCGCTTGTTCCTGTTTTTCAATCACCTAGCGAACAATTTCTGATAGAATCGCTGATTGCTGCTCTGTTTTTTGGCCTTGGAGCAGGTGGACTTTTCATGATTAGATATTCCACACGTTTTGCATATGATGTTAGAACATCCATTACTCTCTTAATCCTTGGTATTACTCTTACCATCATCGCTGCTGGTGGAACAGTAATTATGTACGACTTCAAAACAAGCTAGTATAATTATAACCATCCGTTTTGCCGGGGTTTCAGTCAATAACTGGGATGAATTAAATCCTCAACGACCCGATAGCCAAGCGGACGGGTTTATACTTTATAATGCCCTGTATTACGGCGCTGGCCTTGAGATCTCGATAATCAATTATTGAGGTTAGATAGCCAGTGTACAATGTGTACTCGAGGGTTCAAATCCCTCCCCCGGCGCTTAACTATGAATAAACTGGGATTTTTCTTTTGAGGATTTTTCTCCAATAATTTAGATACTCCTTAGCCAATATAAAGAAGCTTCTAAGGAGGTAGAGCTAGAACCAATAATGCTTTTAACTCCAAATTATTCACCCCAGCTGAACATTCTAGCAACAAGAATTGCATGGATATACTGGAGAAAGATATTTTGGTATCCGTAGCGCGTATTCGATTAATGAGCACTGATGTCGGACAACTAGACGGCATTTGCAAAGAAATGAAGAGGATAGCAGATAAATCGGGGGTAAAGATGAGAGGTCCAATTCCTTTACCAACAAAAAAATTGAATTTACCCGTTAGAAAATCACCTAGCGGCCAAGGAACTGCGACTTGGGAGAATTATGAGCTTCGAATACATAAGCGGTTAATCGATATTGATGCGGATGACCGGACTATGAGACAAATTATTCGACTAAATGTCTCTCGCACTATTTTTGTTGAAATTGAATTACGAACTTAAACTGAAGGAATAGAAAATGAGTGCTTCAGATACCATGAAAATATTTGGACTTTGGGATTCCCAAGATGTTGAAGTCGCCGATATCAGTCTAAAACGATATATAAATCTCGAAGAACGATTTTTACCTCATAGTTCAGGACGACATGAGCATAAACGATTTCACAAGTCATATGTCCATATTGTTGAGCGTCTTGCCAACAAATTGATGAGTCCAGGTAAAAATACAGGAAAAAAAATACTAGCTCTCAATATTGTTAAAGCAGCCATGCAAATTATTGAATTGAAAACCAATCAAAATCCAATTCAAGTAATTGTTGATGCTATAGTTAACTGTGCACCTCGAGAAGAAACCACTCGAATTTCCTATGGAGGAATTGTATATCATACCGCAGTCGATAGCGCACCGCAGAGAAGAGTTGATGTAGCACTTCGATTACTCGCTAATGCGGTAAGAAGATCTTCATTCAACAATGTACGCGCAGTGGACGAAATTTTAGCAGAACAATTAATTCTTGCAGGTACAAACAATACAAACTCAAGCGCAATAAAAAGAAAACAGGATATTGAACGTGTAGCGTTAAGTGCACGGTAAAATATTTCTAAATTATTTCTCCTCTTATTGCACACAGGCAAATCTGCATTTTTTCGGAAGAATTATCACTCTGGACTTTGATTATTTGGTCTAGATAGTCAGATATATGAGATTACTCACTAGATATTAGTTCGTTTACAATACCTACAGCTATTGTACTTCCAGAATGCCGTAAGATTATTCTTCCTAGCTCTGCGTAGTCTGTGAATTTCTCAACAACAAGAGGTGCATTGATAATTAAATCCACTTCTACTAATTCCCCTTCGAATGCTATCGTAATGCGTCCATCAAAATCTCTTGGTAATTTTTTATATTTTGGGCTTTTATTCAGAATTTTCGTAATTGACTCAATTTGAGCGGTAGAATATGAAGCACCACAATGAAAAACAACTGATGATCCTGGAACAAACGTACCTTCTAAAATTAAAAGTCGAGAGCGAATTTTTGTACTAAACTGATATTTTGTGTTCCTAGGAGCTAACACTATGCCTTCTTCCAAGATATCTTTAGGCAAGTTTCTCAATAAAACTGATCCGTGTTCTCCTGGATTGAGAAATTCTTGCTTATCATCCTCAACCCATAATTCTTTGATTTCTGATTCTATCCCTTGAGGGAGTATTTTCACTTTTTCCCCAGAGTTAAGTGGCTGACACAGGACTTTTCCTAATAAAAATGTCCCAAATCCATGTCTCTCTATTATATCATAACCTACGAACCGCATCTCCATATCTTTCTCATATTTTACTCCTTCCAACGAATTCAAAGCTTCTAAAAGTGTTTGACCTTGATACCATTCCATTTGGCTTGAATGTTCTGATAGATTCTCCCCAGCTAAACCACTGATCGGAATAAAAGGTATACTATCAATTTGTTGAGTCCAAGGAGATTGGATCTCCCGAAATAGCTGTTTTATTTTTTCAACTGCTTCGTGATATCTCTCCTGTGTGTAACCGACTTGATCCATTTTATTTATGGCAATTATTACTTGATTAATTCCTAGTACGGAGGCTAAAATTGCATGTTCTCTTGTTTGACCCCCTGGATCTTGAGGGCCTCCTACCTTCAATCCCGATTTCAAATCATTTGGTACTGCACTTATCACTAATACGCAAGCATCTGCCTGAGATGCTCCTCGAATCATATTCTTTACAAAATCCCTATGACCCGGAGAATCAATCAACATAAAGTTTCTTTCTTTTGTTTCAAATGGATAAAAAGCAATATCAGATGTAATACCTCGTTGTTTTTCCTCTGGAAGTGTATCAAGGACGTAAGCCCACTTCCATGATTCCATTTGATGTTCGATAGCTTCTTCCTCTAGTTTTTCTATCACCCGAACATCAATAGCGCCAATCTGCGATAGAAGATGGCCCAATGTAGTAGATTTACCATGATCCACATGGCCAATCCATATCAAAGAAATAGTTGGTTTGGAATTAACCATAAGAATCACTGCCTAGAATAAGGCTGAATATAAAAAAGAATGAGAAAAAAGAAAAGTTTAGGAGGCGTATTTACCTCGTTCGACTTTTTGGACTACTCCAACAGCAACTGTTTTTCCAGAATCACGGAGAGCAAATCGTCCAAGTGCTGCAGTTTTTGCCATTGGTTCTACTACTAAAGGAGTCAAAGGAGTCATCCACACCATACCTCTCTCACCTTGACCTAGATTGTCCTTTTCTTGGACTGCGGTTACTCGGCAAGCGACTTGGGCAGTTCCACAATGGACTACAGGAGAGTAATTTTCATGAATTCCCCAGGCTTCGTCCTTCTTCTTTGCTTTTTTACCCAGTCCTCTGACCACGAGTACTAAGGATAAAAATCCATCAACATTTGGTTTTAAAGCTTCTGCAGGGTCAGCTGGATCACTCATTACAGCACCACGTATAATATCCTTTGCACCAACATTTTTCGTTTTAATATTAAAACCGATATTATCTCCGGGTGTTGCTTGTGGAATATCTTTGTGAAATTCTTGTATCGATTTCACCGTAATTGGTACGGGTTCAATGCTCTGTTTTGTAGGAGAAATTACCATCTCTGAATTTGGTTTTAACACTCCAGTAGAAAGCCTTCCAGTTAAGACCGTTCCTACACCACTAATATTGAGGGTTTGCTGAATTGGTAAGCGAATTGCTTGTTTTGCCAACGCATCTTTACGAACTGCGGGTGATTCCAGAATATCAAGAGATTCAATAAGGGATGGTCCATCATACCATTTTAATCCCTCAAAACCTGCTTTTATATCCTCAATTTCTTTTTCTAACGATGTAATGAACTCAGGATCTGCATTTCCAGCTTTTGCTGCAGTTACATGTCCTTCTAAGTTTTTAATTGAATTTTCTTTAGAGAGAAGATTTACACCCACTAATCCACTAGTAGGGACGTATTTAATTGCTGCTAAACGGGCCTCTTTATTCTCTATCTGTAATGCTCCCATTAATTGAGTAAAGATTGTATGAATTGCGGTTTTAATCTGTTCATATCGTTCCTTACCCCAGTCAACAACGTCCATCTTATTGATAGCTACAACTATATTTGTAACTCCAAGTGAAGTTAGGAGTAGCATATGCTCTGTGGTCATTCCTATAACGTTAGCATATTTTCCAGAAGCGGTTCCAGCGACTTTGGTACCATCTTCAAATTCTCCTTTTCTCGCAGATACGACTAAAATAGCGGCATCTGCTTGAGAAGCGCCGGTAATCATATTTTTTATAAAATCACTATGGCCTGGAGCGTCGATTAAGTTATAGATGAATTTCTTGGTCTTAAATTCTTGAAAAGATATGTTAATTGTGAGACCTCGTTCTCTTTCATCCATCAGAGGATCCAAAATCCAGGCGTACGACCAGCTACCCATGCCTGTAGCTTTGCTATCTTTATAGTATTTTTCAGCAATTCGCCAAGGTTGTCGTTTCTTTTTAGGATCATGTATCTGACCTAGTAAGAACAACATGTGGCCAAGACCGGTAGATTTTCCGTGATCAACGTGTCCAGTGACCACTAAATTCATTCTTTCGAGATCTGCCATTATTATTCACCAGAATATTATTTATTACTTGTGTATTGGATTAATTAAACACATTTTTTCTCTAAAATTGGTTTTAATCCTAAGAAACAGCGAAACAAAAAACTGTTTATCTCATTTTGCATTCATGGGGGCTGGTGAAATTTTGGAGCGAGGGGGAGACTTCAGCATTTTTTGGGTTACTATAAAGATGTAACAAGTTTGTGGGGTGAGGTAATGTAAGATGAGCCCTCCACAAGATCACCCCCCAGGTTTTTAAGTCTAATTCCTATTCTAATTTTGAATAGTTCCCTTTTCCATTCCTTTTTTTTTCTGTTCTATATAATTCAATTGACTGATAGTTCGCACAGCTAACGCATTAATATAGTTGAACTAGAGGTTTAGCAAGTAGTAGATAATGTTCTCTCAGTGTAAATTCAGCAATTTCTAGGATTTCAGATAATTTCTTTTGGGTTAACACCCCACGTCTACTTTGTCTTAAATAACACTCTGGAAAAACTTTTTGCCTTGCTAATAGTATATCAGCAGCATTTATCATTGCAGCAGCCAAGATGAACGGATTACGGCCACCTCGCTTTGTCAATGGGAATCGATTCAGTAATTGTTTCGCAACAACTCGAAGCTGTTGAAAAAATTCTTCTCGATTCCTGGTTCTTTTTTGTATAGCATTTCTAAGAAGATAATCTTTCTGAATTCTTCCTATTATCGTATCAAGATATTCCTCAGACTTTACATGCCTAACTCGAATTTTCGCATATTGACGAATTAAGGAGGCTGATCTAATAATATCTTTACCTGCTATTGAGTATCCATTGAACTGTACTGCTTTTACTAGCCTACTCAACTCAATATTTTCTTTTCTTGTCCGTACAGCTAAATATAATGCTCCCATTATAATACAGGATAACTTCATTTTCCTTTTTAACTGGTGATGGACCTTTTGGAAAAGAAATAGGGCATCTGCTTTTGTTGCATCAGTCACTTCGAGGGAACTACACACTCGTGATAGCAGACCAAATCCTCTGTATTCTCTTTGGCGGCCATTTAAATGTAAATAGATATCATTTAATGACTTTAACCTTCGATATTGGAGTTTCTTTGATAATGTTAATTGTGATCCACTGGAGTCCACGAAATTCTTCTTTTGAAATGCTCCAATAAATGTGCCTAGAGTTTTCATTTTACTAGGTTGTTCACTTATTGAGGCATACTGACTTCCGTAGCTTCCTTCGGAACTTATTAATTGGATAGAGGGTTTTTCATAGATCTGCTGAGCAATCAATCCGCAATTTATACATACAATGTCAGAATCCGTTTGTATTAGATTTCCATCACACTCTAGGCATCGATATTTCATCGTATTCACAGATGGAACATGACATACACTAGTATCTAAACTAAGTATAGAATGAGAGACTTATGTGAAAATGAAGCTTTCTGGCTATAGTAATTATTCTTGTATGAGCAGTACTATTCAATTTAATTTATAATTGAAAGAGAAAAAGGGAGGAAATTATCATTAAAATATAAAAGACAGAGACCCCTACAAAAAAAATAACGAGAAATAGATTAATTCTATAAATAACACCTCCAGAGGAATACAGCTGATGAAAAGACAAGTGGATGGATCAAAAAAAGGAAAAAGATTTCCACCCAGAAACAAGCAGGGAATAGGAAAAGTTCTTGTCTTAGATTATTACCCTCAAGGGAAATCTTTAAGTCGCAAATCTGCTGAAGCTTTTAATCCATTAGCTGTTGTTATTTCAATTAATCGCTTGCAGTTTTTTGATATAATTCTGTCCAGAGGAAAAAATGTAAAGGCAGGTCAAACGATAGAGACTTCTGCATTAAAATCAGATATTTTTAAAATAAATAAAATTGGATTTAATGAATTATCGGATTCTGCTGTCGATATCCTTCCCGAAATCATAAAAGAAATCGTAATACTTTCAGAATCAAGATTTACCAACTTTCTAAATCATGCACGTCCACTAACAACTCAAATGCATCAACTTCAATTATTGCCCGGTATAGGGAATAAACGGCTTTGGCAAATCATTGAAGCAAGAAGAAAAACTCCATTTAAGAACCTTAACGATTTTACTGAAAGAACTGGGATCTCAGATCCAATTGGGTTATTTTCTAATAGAATTCTCCAAGAGATCCGTGGAGATGAAAAATATCAACTTTTTATTAAAAAACCGAAATGATTTAGTTTGAGCCACTTCCACTTTCTAAACGAGGGGGATTTGAAGAGTTATACTCAATCAATAATCACTGATTACGCTATTACTCCCCACAAACCATATGGCCAAAATTTTGTCATAAAAAAGCAACTCGTTGAAGAGATACTTACGTCTGCACAGATTATAGATGATGAGACCATCCTTGAAATAGGGGGAGGAATTGGAACCTTAACCTATTATTTATTACAGGAAACGAAAAACGTTATCACATATGAAATTGATCCGATATTAGCTTCTGTCCTTAAAAAGGAATTTTATCCTTATAATAACCGATTAAAAGTTATTTCAAAAGATTTTCTCAAAGAAAAAGATATACCACACGGGAAAATCGTCTCAAATCTTCCATATTCAATTTCCTCTCCAGTAATTTGGAAGATTTCAAAGATGGCAAATCCACCGAAAACGATAGTACTCACCCTTCAGGAGGAATTTGCTAATCACCTTTGTGCAAAAGTCGGATCCAGAGATTATAGTAGATTATCTGTCTACTCGTCATATTTCTATGATATTAAAAAGATATCAATCTTTCCATCAAATTATTTCTATCCAAAACCTAAAGTGTCTTCATGTCTTGTACGAGGAGAATCAATTATTCCAGCAGATATGGTTAAAGAAAAATCCTTTTTTATTTTTCTAACAGCTCTTTTCTGTAGAAAGAATAAGAAAGCACGAAATAATTTACTGGTTTATCAAAAGAAACTTGACCGTCAATTTAGACCGAAATATCGTAATCTTCTTGACACATTAGAATTATCACAGATACAACCGATTCATCTCTCACCTTATGAAATCTTAACGTTCTATATAGATTACCGTCAAATGATGATTGACAACTTTGAAGTTAGTGATTTTAGAGATTTTATGGAATGAAAGGGTAAATCAATGGAAGACCCGCAAAAAAAAATGGAACTGTAACAGCTATGAATGTTATCCCTGTAGCTACAATATTTATCTCAATTTCTTTTTTGTTCCGGACCAATCTATCACCAAGACGTATTAACAACATTATTAATGAGATAGCTCGAACTAACCATGCAATAAAAACCAGTAAGGTCCATAATATCTGATCTCCAGACTCAATAAGAAGTTGCCACCCCCTAATATAGTCGTCCCACTGGCTTAAATAATATACAAGCATTTAACACACCATGATCAAACCAATATAATGTGTTAAGTCTCACTTATAATCTCCCAAATTCCAGTTTTCACGCATCACCTCCGCGAAATTGAAGCTGTGGTAGTATTTCATACCGTAACAAACGGAGAAAACAACGAGCAATGCATACTAACTCATCAGCTTGCTTAATAATCACTAAAGTCTCATCTAATAGTTTAAAAGAACGCCCTTCTCTCAAACGTTGAATTAAAGAAGAATAGACAATCCAAAGAGCATTAAAAACCATGGCTAAGCCGTAGAGAAGTAATCGGAGTTGGGGCTTGGTACTATTCGTAACAGCTTTAAATTCATTGGTACAGCGAATATCAGTCTCTACAATCCATCTCTTACTATATAATCGGACTACAGTCCGTGGAGAGACGGTAGTATTGGTTAAATACAGAAATAAAAAATAACCCGCCCTTTTATAGGGATTTTTACAATGAGTCCGATGTCGTACAAATGCTGCTACGAGTGGAACTGGCTTCCGTCGTTTACCAGTCGAGAAGTACTCGACACGATAAGTATCTAGCCCCTTCTGCCGTAACCAACGACCCAACGCCAGTGAATCCGTTGTATTAACCCCCGCTTAGTGTGCAAGGATATGTACAGTTTCCTGAATCGTCTGGGCCGCCTGTTTGATCCGACTATGGCGAATGGCTGCAATGACGTATTCCAACCTTCTGTCTTCCACTAATTGAATAATACTCTCTTGACAGAACCCACGATCGAAAAGTACCCGTTTAACAGGCAACCAGACAAACAATTCATCCAAAATCTCACTAACAATATCTGCTTTGCGTTTTAATCGTTCTTTCGGCATTAAGCGGACGGCAACAGGACATCGAATGTTTTGAGTGGCGATTGTGACGACCAAATAGCTGATAGCATAGTTACTTCCTTTCTTCTTGTTTACTCCGACCACCCAGTTGTGAGACGATTTTCCATAAAAGGGTTGGTTGTATAAATCGAAAGCTAAAGTAATTTTGGTCTTAGGATGAAATTTCAATCTGAAAACCACCTCGATGAGCCAACCATTGACTAACTGCTCTGTTTGCTCGAATTGAAGTTCGGCACACCGTTTATGGACAGTATCAGCTGAGGGACCGTTACTCATCGAACAAATGTCTTCAAGTGAGGTACGCTCTAAACACACTTGAATTAGTCTTTTAACGATGTTCTTAGATTGCCAGGTGCTCTTAGAGGAGTATTTACCGATAATTTTTGAGGTATCATATCCAGCACAAACTTTATAAAGTTCGTTTTTTATGAATTTCTTGGTAGTTCTTTGAAAATGCATATAGTTTGATCTCCAATCTCTATATGCGGAACTACCACTATTCAAACTTTTTTGTTGGAAATAAAATCTATTCCTTCATTTTCGTAGTTACGTGAAGACTGAAATTCAATAGATAGAAATACATAAGTGATTAAAACCCTCAGTATATTCTTTATTGATCTGTACAAAATTGTTTCCTCATCAATCCCATTCTTTCTAAATCATTGGAAAAAAGATGTGACTTCGACGAATATGTGAAAAATATTTTGGATTGGTATAAATGAAACATAACATAAACCTGATTTGTACAAACTATGTGTATTCTAACTGAACTAATTCGATTGAATTCACTAAGATTTCGAATTGAATTAAGAGATTATTTATAGAGGTGCTCAGATAATTAATTAATTGACGAGATTATTCATTAAATTGTCTTCGATCCATTTTAAGTAAGTAAAATACCAATTCACTCAAAAAGAAACCAGATCCAGAAAAAAACATTTAAAGATAACTCAAGTGTTGCCAAACTGGACATAATAACGTAATTTTAGCCACAGGACGGATAAAGAAGAAATGTTCTCCTGTAATTTTACGTTCAATTAAAATAGATTAGATTAGATCAACTGAATAAGCAGCAGATGGACAATAATGGAACTAGAGATAATAGAACAGCATGAGAATTTTGTGAAGTTTGTTCTCTCTGGTATTACTCCTACTTTCGCAAATACCTTACGTCGGCTTATAATGAGTGAGGTACCGACTATGGCGATCGATGAGGTAATTATCATTGAAAATAC
>JAEOTQ010000174.1 GCA_016839785.1 Candidatus Hodarchaeota archaeon
TATGGGCTAGAATAACTGTCACGCTCTTGAAAGATGAGAAGGGGGAACCAGTATTTTTCCTTGCCATGATTGAAGATATTGCCGCTCTTAAGGAAAGGGAAGAGGAACTGAAATCACAACTGCTAAAATTCAAGATTGAAGATGGCAAAATGTACCTTATAAAAGAGAAATTACCAAGATTGTCAAAAACAGTCTTTGAGGATCTTACCAAAGTTGGATATAATGGATTTATAGTCTCTCGAACTTCCAAACAGGAATTTAACAATCATATAGAGGAAAATACTGTGTTTTATCATCTGACTGAGAAGAATGACTTTGAATCACTATTGAATGTTATGAAGGAATTGCCTCAAAAATCAGTATTTCTTTTTAACCGTTTAGAGTACTTATTTTTAAAGGAAGGTTTTTCTAAAGTTACTAAATTTATTTTTAAATTAAACGAAGTAGCTTACTTCAACAATCTAGTGGTTTTGTTGTCTTTAGACCCCTCAACTTTGACAGAACGAGAAGTCGCAATTTTAGAAAATGAAGCTCACCCTCTCGAACCTCGTTTTATTGCAAAAATATCGGAAGAATTTCTCCAAATATTGAAGTACATATTTCAACAGAATGGTATTGGAGTAAAACCTTCATATTCGGATGTTGGAGAAACTTTGGAAATAAGTAGGCCCACAGCTAGGAAGAGAATCAAAAATCTCGTATCTAGAGGTTATCTTGTTGAACATCAGACTGGTAAAAGTAAATATTTAGAGTTGAGTAGTAAAGGGGAAATACTATTTCTTAGCTAATTTTTTTTTGTTAATTCACTACCCTAAGGAGTACTCTTATTATGGGAGATATTCAGATAATAATACGGAGCTATCAAAGAAGGAACTAATCATGAGTGACGTAGGTAGCGGATTAATTAAATTAGCGTATCGCGGAGTAGCAGGATTCGTTGTTCTTCTTTTAATGTTCGTAGTTGGGGTAACAGGAACGGTTTTATCGTTTGCTGGTGGCATTATCATTGCTATCAGCTGGATTCCCTTAGCATATCCCGAAATACTATCCGAAGTTCCGATTCTAGTAATCGGTACCCAGGGTACTACGAGCCCTCTAATTGCAACTGCAGGATTACTCCTTGCAGGAATCGTTCTTATGGCGATAGGTTTTCTTTTTCTCGTATTCACATATTTCCTTGGTAAAGGAGCGATTCAAATTGATAAACAACTATCTTCTGCGGTTGATCGCACATTTAGCGGAACAGATCGAATTTCAAAATTAGAAAGATTAGCAGTACTCCGTGAAAAAGGAATTATTACTGAATCCGAATTTGAAAGGGAGAAAGAGCGGATCCTAGGTCCGAAAGAAGAGTAGTGAAGATTTTTAGGTCCTAGATTCGTGTTTTTTTATCAGAGTATGAAGTCTTAAGATTGATTCTTAGAGAAATGGGACAGGTGAAAGGAGAAAAACCAAAAAATGAAGGGGCTTGAGAAAACTATTCATTTGAAAATTGATCAGGAATAACCATCGATGAGATAGAACTGATGAACTCTGATGTTTCATCACCTTGATCGATAGTAATCACCCGATGAGTTAAACCTTTAACTCTTTGTAAATTTTGGGCAGCATTGGTAGCAATAAATCGTGAACGAACACCTGCAGATTGACCAATCCATAAGAAAATTTTCTTCAATGCATTATCAAGTAATACATAAACAGATTCCCTCTTTAATTTTTGAGAGGGATCTTCATACGGCTCGAGCTCTCCAGATACATCATTAGATATCTGGAAAAGTGATTTTTCATCATCATTTGTTACTAACATATTAGTTCCCCAAGATCTCTGCGACTACTCTTAAATTAATGTCTATAAGTTAATAAACCGAACTAAAGAATGTCCTCGGATTTAATTTGGTAACAATCAAAGGAAATGGGAAGTATTGCTATTTTAAAATCAGGTAACACATAGAAAATATTAATTATGAAGGAAGTAAGTAACGGAGTTTAGACATTAATTCAATAGGTTAGACTGATGTAAAAGCCAAAAAACAATGAATTATGAATTAAAATTTCCAGAGGGAAGGGCGAGTTCCTGACTATCAATAAATATTTTCTTCTCCTCTATTACTACAATTGGGGGACTGAGACTAGGCGGTAAGGTGATAGCAAGAGTTTTATCTGTTTTTTGCGTTTGAAAGTGATGAATATGTCCTGCAACAAATAGATGAGGACTAAAAGAGTCAATTATGGATCTTACAGCCTTACTACCGCAATGGTTAAACATTTCAGAACTACGTGGATTTTTACATTTATCTGCTAAGCCGAAAGCAGGTCGATGGGAAATGAGAACCTCAGTGGATATTGGAATACTCTTAGGTTCATGCATGTGATCGATACCAAAAAAATGTAATCCAGTAAGATGAAAGATCAAATCGAGATGGTCATTAAGCCAAAAGAAATTCGGGACATCAGCTAAATCTTGTTGAAACTTTTTACCCCCCCACAATTCTTTATTCCCCTTCACACTAAAAAAGCGTAATGGAAACTCGAAGTCATTATCAGGAGGATGATGATAATCAAAAATGTCTCCACAGGAAATACAGATCATATTGGAATCTATATCTTCAACTAACTGAAATAATCGAGAAAATCTTCCTTCAAGATCAGCACATAAGAGAATCTTCAATTTAGAAATCCAACAGGAGAGCTTCGTATAGAAGTATTTGAATTCTTTTCGATCTTTTCTATTGTCGGACAAAAATGATCATGTACTTATCTTATAAAATTCTCTTGGTTCAGTTGAACTAAACCTTTTGATAAGAGAAACTTCAACGTAAAAGAAGAATAAGGGAACAAAAGGAAAGACAAAGATTAGGGCAACAAGGAAAACACCCAGAAATAAGAAAACAAGCATGAAAGCAGAGTCTCCCATCACATCAGGGAATAAAAAAATCAGTAATTGAGCAGATACCTTATAAGAAGTAAGAATGTAGCTAAAGGAAGGGAGAAGGACGAATACAACAGCAAAAGCAAGAATGTATGCAAGAATATTTGGTGCTGAAATGATTACCTCCCACATCGAAGGATCAAATAATGCAAAGAGAGCCACAAGTCCACTATAAAGGAAAATATATGCCCCATAAGCAACACTCCAATGAAAAAGTGAGGGGGGTGGTAAATTACTCTTTACCCATTTCCAAACAAGAAAGAATGAGAGACTAATTTGAAAAATACTAAATAGTGAACCTACAAGCCATGATGGAAAGGAAAAATCTTCAGCAATATTGGTTAAATCAGAGATTGGATATCGAAAAATTACTGTGTAACAAAGAAATAAAAGCACACTAAATCCGACTTGTAGGAGAAGAAACAGTTTCAAATACAGTATTGTAGTCTTATCTCCTGGCGTGGCCTGAGAATAACGAAATCTTAACTCAAAGGCAAGTAAAGGAATGAAAATGGGAAGGAAAACTACAGGGAGATAGAAAAGTAACGGACTCATATAGATGGTCTCTGAAGATGATTGTGAAAGGACAATATAAGATTCAGAAGACAGGAAAAGGAAAAAAACAACCAAGATATAGCCTAAATAGACAATTAAACCGAATCCGAGGAGTTTAAAGAATGAATCATAGTGTTCACTAAGTAGAAGAAGTCCAAGTAATAAGATGAGTGGAAAAAGTGCACTAGCCCCAAGTACTAAAACTGGAGGAATAACATTATAGTTATCTGGAACGTTCTCAACAATTAACGGAGCTCCAGACAGAATGAACAGAATTGCTGTAAAAATCAAGTATATAGCATATAATATAAGAATATATGGAATTAATGGTGTAAATCTCTGATATCTGTGCTGAAACCTCTTTATCAAAGCGAATCACATTTTACAAAGGATGATAGTGGATTCTGTTTCGATTTGGTATTATTGGATCATATGAATTTAAAAGGTTTAACAAAGAATCACCAACTTACGAAGCAAAAAGAGTTTCAAAGCAGCTTTCAGTACAAAATGATCGAAATTCCTTAATGGGAGATATTAACAAAAATGTTGTTGCAGTTTGAATCCCTTGCCACAGATTCTCCAGCTCCCATGATACTCTTCTGGATAATTGTATTCATAATTAGTTACGGTTTGATTGATTCAAACTCAATGAGCAAAAAACGTCGTATTCTCCTTTATCTCACTACTATTTTCTTTACGGGAGTAATTCTGGGAGGAATTCCCAACGTAGTTTTACCGATCGAATATACAACAGATGTGATATCAAGTAAAGGTGATCTGGTCGATACTTTGCATCCACTAGCAATCTTTTGTATGATAACTGGATTCTCACTAGTCGTTGGACGAATCTTTTGTGGTTTCGCGTGTCCTTTAGGAGCATTACAGGAATTAATCTCACTTATAAACTTTCCATCGGATGTTACGGAATATCAAAAGAAGAAATTCCACATAGAAGTATCTTCACGCACTACAACTAGAATCCGATGGATTTTTCTTGGTATTTTGTTGGTTACTAGTTTATTAGGAATTTCTTTTTTTTCCAAGATTAATCCGATGTCAGGATTCTTGTTCACAATAGGTTTATCATTATTTAGTATGTTTATTATAATAGCTTTGAGTTTTTTTCTGTATAGACCATGGTGCAGGTTTTTATGTCCCTTCGGTGCAGGGTCAGGTCTCTGTAGCCGGTTTGCAACAATAAAATATCGAAGAACGAGTGCTTGCACAGATTGTGGAAAATGTGAGATAGTATGTCCCACGCAGGAGGCAGGAAGAGATAGTAAGAAAGAAGAATGCTATTTCTGTAATCGATGTCTTCATGTGTGTCCCCACGATGCTATACATTATGATCTGGAAATTTGAGCATCTAAAGGGTAAAAGAAATAGATTGAATCTGATCCTGTTTCTCTACTAAGAGAAAATCAGAAAAAAAGGAGGAATTAATTGAAAAAATACAATAACAAAGGTGACTCGCTTCATTCGAGAAATCATGACTAGAAGAGAAATTTAAGTCCATGGAGGCAATTCGTCAAGAACTTCGGGAGAAATAATGCGTTCGAATAAAGGAATCGATCCAAGACCAACAAGAGTTCCCACAAGTAACGCAGGTAAGTAAGCAGCCATATTGTCAGAGAGTAGAGGCGAAATTCCCAACGTGGCGTTCCAAAACAAGTGCCAAATTAATGAAGGGAGTAAAGAGCTAGTTTTATAATAATAATAACCCCAGGGAACAGCAACAAGGAATGAAAAGGTACATAAGACTATAGTAAATAGAATAAATTCAAAAAAAGCCACCTCACCTGATATATATCCTTTCAGAGGGGTAGGAAAGTGCCAAAGGCCAAAGAAAAATGCTTGTATCAGATTCGCTTTCCAGAAGTGCTTTTTAGTAACATCCAAAGATAGACGAAGAAAGATTCCACGAAATAAGCTTTCTTCCATCATGACATTGACAATATTTGTTACAAATGTGAAGTATAGAAATGTCATTGTGACCTCAGAAAAATCCCAAGCAAGGAAATCTCCAGCAATAAATGTATAGACAAGACGCATAGAGATAATTGAAAGGAGAACAAATCCTAAACTGAAGAAAATATTGTAAAAGAAATATTCTCTTTTTATGCCGATATCTGCAAGGGTTTTTCCCATAAAAATAAGTAAAAACAAGATTAGAACTACAGAAAATGATTTAGAAAGGAGAATATCTCCCCATTCCTCATCGAGGGTCAACCAGAAGATATCAAGCATTTTAAAAATCAGAAAAAATAAAAACAGTCCAATTATAAGAAGTAAAGACCTGTATTTCTCAGGAAAAGGTGAATCTTTTTGTAACACTCTTATCACAGTCCTCTGTCAAATCATCCGATTTGTCAAGAACTCCTTAGAATTATCCTTACTTAAAAAGTTAGTGAGTTTCTTACGGGAATAGCTAGCTTTTCTTTGATGTAAAAAAGCATAATATGACTAATCCTACCCTTCCGCAAAATCTGTTTTAACTTCTTGAATTCTCCAGTGAGTTAGTTCTAAATCATTTTCATCCACAAACACAATGACAGAAAAAGGAAAAATATTGAACATCAAGCAGTGAAAATCACGGGATAAAGCGATTTGAAAGCTTTCAATGGGAAAAGAAGTACGATTGGATAAATCCAGAATGGTCTTAAGTGCTTTAGAAACTTCCTCACTAAAAACACTAAATTTTTCATCAATTAGATGTGTGTAAATTTGACTCATTTCTGGACGAGTGAAAATAACCACATTTTCAAAGATTTTGTCCCCATAACTATGAATAGAATCTAATAATTTACTTAAGTTTGTGACATCAATATGTGAAAAGGATTTATATGCCTGAGCACATTCCACAGCGAAATCATAGTGTTCTTGGTGAACTAAGGTTTTGCCATTCATCGTATCTTCTAAATCTACTTGAAATTTTTCTTCAAACTGGTTAATCAAGTCAGCAATAAATCGTTCGAAGATTGGCCCTGACTGAAAAGTAAAGAGCATCCCGTAAACGTATATTCCTTCGACCAGAATAGCATTATAATGTCCATAATTGACAATCTTTGTTTCCTGTGGGCCAAATGTTTCCCCCATAACTTGCATAATTGCAGTAATTAACCCCCCCCGAATTTCACTATTGAAAAGAGTATCAGGCCGAAATTCAAGAGTGAAAAGGGGAATCCCACTGATTTTACTGGTAATTTCAATTCCAATCATGGAAGAATCACAGGTAATTGGTGATTAGTAAAAGTAGTAAATAATCGGTTACATTTACATTAATTAAATATATCTTAATTTAAGTGTGAATCGATCGAAAAATCTTCTGATATCGATATAGGATATCTAGATTCCTCCTCCAGAAAACCTAGTCAAAATTCACCAAGTAATAAATGGAATGGGAAGGAGCAGGAAATAATTCTAGGAAATAGTCTTCAATTACTTATGAAAAATTTGATAAACTAGCCATTCTTGAAAATACAACGAGGTTGAAAAATGGGAGAAAGACACCATAAAAGAAAAGTAATTTTTGTTACCGTATCGTTAATATTGAATTTAGGCATCTTATTTTGCGTTGGAATAATCTCTGATTCATCAAGGTACTCCATAGACAGTGTGAAAGGGATTGTAGAGGAAGATGAGTTACGTATGAAATACATTTTCAGTCGAGTCTTAGGCGGAGGCAAGGAAGATGTTGGTGAAGGAATTGGAATTGATTCCCAAGAACGAATTGTGATCACAGGTAATACAGAAACAGCTGGCTTTCCAGTACTCAATGCTTACGATTCCTCTTATAATGGCCCCAGTGAAATCTATTTTGAAGGAGACGCGTTTATTGCTAGTTTTTACCCTAATGGTACTCTCTACTGGAGCACCTACTTCGGAGGATCGCAAAGTGACTTTGGAGCTGATCTAGTAATTGATAGCCAAGATAATATCATCATTACTGGTAGTACCGATTCTACCGACTTTCCAGTATTAAATGCTGACGATTCCAGTCATAATGGGAATGAGGATGCATTTTTGGCAAAGTTTACTTCAAATGGTGAGCTTGTATGGAGTACTTTTGTTGGGGATATTGGACATGAATTTGGAATGGGAGTAGCTCTCGATTCATCAGATAATATCTTTGTGACAGGACGATGGGAAGTGCCTCCAATTGGTAATTATTACTGGGATGCATATGTGGCAAAATATTCCCCCAATGGGGTCTCTCAATGGATCCAAATCCTTGGAGGCAGTCAACTGGATTATGGGATGGGAATTACCCTTGATACACAGGATAATGTGGTGATCACAGGAATTACAAGTTCTAGTGACTTTCCAAATGATAATGTCTACCAAGGAAATCAACAAGAGATTTTTGTTGCCAAATTAAATACTAGTGGAGATTTGGTCTGGAGTAATGTTGTAGGAGGCGGAGAAAATGATTTTTGTCGAAGCGTACAAACAGATGTAGAAGATAATATTATCCTCGCAGGATGGACATTTTCCTCTGATTATCCAACAGTAAATGCCGAAGATTCACTATTTGACGGATCAGAGGATATTATAATCTCTAAATTCGATCCAAATGGATCAATGCTCTGGAGTACCTATCTTGGGGGAAGTCATAATGATATGACAGAAAAAATTCATGTTGATGATGTGGGGAATATCTATGTCAGTGGGGAGACCCTTTCAATGGATTATCCACTCACAAATACCTCCCAGTCTTACTTATTGAGTGATTCATTTCAAGCCTTCCTAACCATTCTTAATCCAGAGGGATTTATCCTATGGAGTGAAACATTTGGCGCCACCCAAGGAAATTATATATCGGATAGAGGAAAAGCACTCGTAGTCGACTCCAAGAAGAATGTCATGATTGTGGGGAGTACTAGTTCGAAATATTTTCCCGTCACTACAAATGACGTAGTCACAGATGACGCAAACGTCTTCATTTGTAGTCTATACAATCCTTTTGAAGAACGACCATTAATGCCCACTTCAACAGAACCTACTACAACTGAAACCGATGATAGCACTACTGAAACAGAGACAACAGTCAATTTAACCAATGGATTTTCAGTCTTCATCGTGCTGGTTATCTTTCTAATACCCCTCTGGAAGAAAAGGTAAAATCTAATGATAAAAATGACTAACGTGTTGTTGGGGGTCATATGAGAGATAATGTGGTTACATCAGAAACTTATTACTTCGCTCATAGAAGTGTAGCACGATACACCAGTAACCTTAAGGCGGTTCTTAGCGAGGATAAACGCATGGGACAAAAACCAATCGGAGTTCTGATATTAACCTTACTTATCCTCCCATTCATCACCTCCCCACCATTGATCAGTAAAAGTAACCCTCTTCCAAGTGATTACAATTACGAAACCATTCCATTAGCCTCAAATTACAATAGTTCAGTTTATTTTAAAGCAGAAGACATAAGATTTCAGTTTACTCCAACAAGAGTCTCTATTAATGCGAATTACACTTTTCAGAACAATGATTCCAGTACAGTCGAAATAAATATATTACTACCATTCATCACTTCCAAAAGTAATGAAGCTAAGCTCCCTATCCTTGAGATGCTCACGCTAGACAAAATAGAACTTGATTTCACATGGCACGATTTTCAAATTCCTTCAATAAGTTCTAGTGGCATCTTCCATGCTATCAAATTTTCCCTGCTCTTTACTGGGAATGAAGAACATACAATTAATGTACAATATAACAGGGACTATATGGATGGTGTAGGTAGTTGGGACTCTCGAACATTACATTATAATTTTCAATATTGCGTAGGAACAGCATTAGCTTGGAATCATAATATAAGCTCTGCTAATTTCGAATTTTGGATTCCTAAGAAAATTTGTGGTGACATTAATGACGAAAGGTACTTTGATGAGTTTGAGGAAACCGACACACTCTTTATCGGGAAAATGCAATATGCAAATTGGCTGCCCGAGGAAGAGATGATCTCCATTTGGTGGACAGATCAAGTCCTTTACTCACACAAAGAATTCATGTCAACACTCCTTATTCTTGTAATTCTCGGAATCTTCGTATGTACAGGATCTGTTGTATTTTTCCTCATAAAAAAATACAAATGAAACTTGATTTGTCAATATACATCTGTAAGGTACCTCTTAGTCAAGATAATTGTATTTAAGGATGAAAATCCACTCAAAATACTAGTATTACATATTTGAGGCATCCGATATAGCCATCATCTCTTCCCTTATCTTGATAACTTTCTCTAAACCAAGGAGAAAACGATTGTATATTCAATTCAGATGACAAAAATCCTCTGAGATTATCAAAATGACATATCTATTTCTCTAGGGATTTATTATGATCTCAAAGGGCAAAGAAAGGAGAGGTCGAGGATCCGAGTCAACTGCAATCCCAAGAGGTCCAAAATCAATGATAAATGAATATAAACCTAGAGGAAGAGCAGGTATCCAATAATCTAAAGCAGGATGCCATTCTTCGGGATCAAAGGATATAGGATCAACACCATACTCTGGGGGAGGTTCTGTGGAGGGTCCTAGTTGAAAGATATCAGTGAAGGCTACAATTTTTACTCCTTCAGAAAAAGTAAAATTGGCGTACGTGATTGAACCATGCATGGTAGGATGCCAAACTACTGAACCATTGTTGTTGAGAATTTTGAGTCAGCGAAACCATCCAGGAATATAATAAGTTACATTATGAGTCACTAAACAAGTGAGATCAACAGATAGAGTCAAATTGTCAGCTTGATAGTAGGTTGAATTATCCAATGAAGCAGTAAAATTCCAACGTTCAGAAAAAGAGAGAGAAGGGGTATCATCGGAAACAGGATCCTTTTTAGAGGAATTTTCGAAAAAGGTTAAAGAAGTATAACGAAAGCCAGCTATGAAGACAGCAACAAGAATTCCTCCAAGTAATAGGTAACGAAGTGTTCTTTGCGAAATCACATTCTTCACAGGATCATTATCAATCAAGAAGTCAGACAAAGATCAGAGAGTCACAGGGATCAAAATTTTAAAAGCTTTCACTTATGAGAAATAACAGATTAATCTTCCACAAAAGAGTCAGGGTGAAGTGTCAGTGAGATCATTAAAATGAAGTTTGGCTTTGTTTTTCCCAAGAGTGATGTACAGAAAGCAATAGAGTATGCAGAAATAGCGGAAAAAAGTGGATGGGATGGATTTTTTGTATGGGAACCCCTATATGGAATAGATGCCTGGATTACGCTTACAGCTATTGCATGTAGAACAAAGAAAATACGCATAGGTACCATGATTACACCATTATCACGAATGAGACCATGGAAATTAGCTAGCGAGGTCCTAACTCTTGATATTCTATCCCAAGGACGAGTCACACTCTCTGTTGCGCTCGGAGCAATTGATACAGGGTTTGCAGAATTTGGAGAAAAATTAGGTAGGAAAATAAGAGCAGAGTTATTAGACGAAGGATTAGAAGTTATGACAGGACTGTGGCAAGGAAAATTCAATTATGAGGGAAAACACTATCACATTCGTGAAACAGCGTTTTTTAAACGACATCCTCCTCCCTCTCTCATTCAACAACCTACGATACCAATATGGGTAGTGGCTGCTTGGCCTTGGGGAAAATCAATGAAACGGGCGTTAAAATATGATGGAATCTTACCTGCAGTTATGCCCAAGAAAGGCAAGTTTGAAGAAGTCACACCTGAACATATTCGACAAGTAAACAAATATATTGAGGAAAATCGGTCAGTAAAAGATAAATTTGATATTGTAGTAGAAGGAACCACACCTATCAATAATCCATCCAAGTCAAAAGAGGTAATCAAGCCATTCGAAGAGGCAGGAGCGACCTGGTGGATTGAATCAATGTGGGATCAAGAGAGTTTGGATCCAGTTCTCGAAAGACTTCGTGAAGGACCCCCTAAATAATGTCAATGGGTGGTATTGTTTTCACTGCTGGTCAGTCTGCTGGATTTCGCGCCTGAACTCGTCTATACACTGATCTTTTTCAACATTTGGAAGCACTTTCCAGAGAAGTAGTTGTTGTCGCATAATACCAATAAATCGTTTAACTAAGGCTTGCCAAGCCTGTAGTACTCCTTCTATGCGGGTTAGTTTGATAAGAAGCTTCCAATGGCCTCTCTCTTGGTCATAATAAGCAGATATAACAATTGTCTGAATAATTCCCATATCAAAAGGAGCTAGATTGACCGTTGTAATGAGTTGCTTTTCTTTGCCTTCGATATTCTTGAATACAATTGGACTCCTTACGAAAAAAGGACCTCCTACACTTTCCGATTCATAAATTAGGAAAAATTCTCTCAAAAATACAAGCATTCCTTCTGCTTCTCTCTCAGTAGATGCTACAAACGGTAAAAAGATATTCCATTGGGTGCCATCACCTTCAGGAGAGGATCTAATTCGCCAAATTCTCCTTTTAGAAGGAACAGAGATCATACTAGATTGTCTAAGTGGTGCAATTAGACCTACTAATAGACCAACACCACTGAAAGCAAGTGAAATAAGAACAGCACTAGAAGAATAATTTACAGAAAACGAGCCTGAAAGGAGACCAAAAGCTGAGAAGATTCGAATAAATGTGACACCTCCCATATATCCAAACAAGGAACCAATTATTGCGTGCATGAGAAATTCAGCAAAAAATATTCCAAGAATACTTGATGGTGACACGCCCAATGATGTGAAAATTGAAATTTCTCGCCTTGAGTCGTAGACAGTACTTAAAGATGTGTTACTAATAAGAAGAATTGCAATTGATACGGGGATAGCTACCTCTAGAAAATTACTCTCAAACTGAGCACGAGTGGAGGTGAAAAGGGTCAATGAAAATGTTAAGAGGGCAATTCCTGAGAAATTTAATATTGTTCGCGACTTCTGTCGCTTCATACGAAGAAGACCAGTTTTTAATGCCACAAATAACACCCCTGTCTGGTTAGATGTAATGAAATGAGAGCCTAAGGTTTTTGTACGAAGTTGTTTAAGAAATCCAGAAATTTCATGTAACAGCACATACACAATTAAGAATATTGAGAGAACATTAACCAATCCTAGAAGGGTAAATACTAGGTGGGGAGCTACCTGAAAGCCAGGATGGATCAAATAAAAGAAACCAAATGCTAAAGTATAAGTGAGACATGAAACACCAAGCCATTTTCTGTCAGAATCGAAATCAAATAGAAATAGAGTCAGTGTGAACGAGAAAGGAATGAGAAAACAAGCAAAAAGTAGGGCAGTGTTTGTACTATCATTGAGAATGCTTCGAGCATGTTTAAGAGAAGTAAATGACAGTTGACGGGCTGTATTCATTTCAAGTATTGCGTTTGAATATTGGTATTGTTCAATTAGTGAATTAATATTCGTTAATTGAGAAGAGACATTTTGAAACGCTTCCTCAACATCCTGATCATAAATACCGTGAGAGGCATACCAGTTGACATATGTTTGAGTCAGAGAATGAAGATCTTTGGATGTAACAAACGGTGAGATACCTAAATTTCGGAATTCACCCTTTCCCACTTCAAAACCATTGCCTCGAAGAGCATCTGAACTGGAATTTGTGGCATAAACAGCTAGAATTTCATCAGAAAATGTACCTAGTAAGCTAGATCGAGCATCAGGGGGTACAAAAATTAAACTAATTGAATCAGAATTCTTAAAACCATAAAATGGAAGAGAAGCCCTTGATACAGGGTCAACAACTTGATATGAAAGCTCTTGGGTTGAAATAAATCTGTCATAAGGATGAGAAATGTCGAATAGACCAAGTGTACCACAAGTGAACACAGTAGGATTAATCGTAATCTCCCTGGTAACTAATTTCTTCGATTGATCAAAAAAGACTCCATAAGGGCCAATATTATTGGCTTGCACTAATTTTCCCCCAGAGTTGAAGGAATAAGCCTCTACAGTGAATTCAAGGGGATTATCAGGCTGAGAGGAAGAAATGCCATTAACTTGAAAGAAACCATTCTCATCGGTAAACGTATAGTAAGCGTAATAGCCAGAATTACCTGTTTTCGGATCACGAGAAGTAATTCTAATCAACGCGTTCGGAACTGTATTGAGCAGTAAAGAGGTTTCATCGTAGGTTTTACACGAACCAGAAATAATACCATAACCCACATGCCTATTAGGTTTGACAGAGAACTCCTTGGGTTGTAAATCCAGATAATTGTCAAGCTGACTGTCATTACTCAGCTGAACTAGAGCACAAATTGAAAAAATGACTTGAGATTTAAGATTTTCAAGTACGAGAGAATCAGGCAAATCAAAAGGGGTATTAAAGCGATAACGAGAGGATTCTGAAGAAAAAAGAGATAAAGCTAAGACATTAGACGCGATAAAAGGTTCTTGATCCCCTACAAAAGTAAAAGGCGCTATTTCCTCAAATTGATCCTCAATATTAACATATGAACTGACACTAAACGGATATTCATTTCTAATCTCAGAACTCATCTCATTGGCATATTGAAGAAATAAGTCCCCAACACTCTTTAACCTTCTATACATATTATTACCAGTTGTGTATCGAAGCTTATATTTGTACAGATATCCATAGGGATTAATGCCGATAGTATTGGTGGTAGCTGACAGGTCAAGGGATAGGAATAATTTAATCCCTCTATCCAGATTTAGCAGATCATAATTCTCTGAAACAAATTCCCGGGCACCTGCAGCCGCCTGATTATGCCCAGATAATGCTAGAAACATGATTGTTTTCTGAGGAATAATATCGTTGTCCTTCAGGATTCGGATAAGCTCTAAAAGAGTAGCAATACCACAGGCCTCATCAGCTCCGGGGGATAAGGCAGGAACAACGGAAGAAGAATCAAAATATGCCGATAATACAATGATTTCCTCTTCCAATCCAGGTATAATTCCCATGATATTATTAGCATCAATAGTTTCCCATGCGATATCAGAGTAAATCGTAACCGTATGAGATAGTTGATTACTTAGGGTTCTTATGGTTCCAACCAACGTTTCATTCTCAATGTAGACACGGGGAAATTCAAGAGGGATATCAATAGATTTAGTGTTTGCTTCATACCGATTGGTATTATCTGGTGCTAAATAAATGACTCCTTTTGCTCCTAGACTTGCAGCATTTATCCAATTATCTTGAGAATTAAATTCAAGAACAATCATGGATCCTTCAATCTCTTTTCCGTTCAAAGCAGAGTATTCGCCTGACCCTCCATAAACCAGTCTCCCTGAGACTCCACCTATGGGAGTCTTACTGGTGTGAACAGAATTAGGAACAAGAGCATACGCAGTATAGTTATCTCCGTCAATAGAGATTTTTGTTTCTCGATCAAGGGGGACAAGATGAGGATACGAGAGGGCTTGAACGTTAGTTAGATTTTGATCCTCAAAGAATTCCTGAATATAATCCTTCGCAAGGTTATATCCTGGATAACCAGTTACACGACTCCCGAAACTTGAGAAATTGTTAATATGGGAGAATATATTTTGAAAATAGGAGGAATTTATCTGATCTGCAAAGAAATCATAATCAATCACTTCTTGCAAATCAGTACTAAAATCCTCAATATAAGAAACAACATTAGTTTCACTTGTTACAGGGTCTCTAGTAACATTAAGTGAAGTTTCAACAGCAAATGTGGGTGATAACAAGACGAAAAATGAAATAAGTACACAATAGAGGAAAAATCGGTGCACTAGGAAATTTCTGACACGCATTTGAACATCAATTTGAATCGGGGAATTTTTTTTGGGGGAATGGTTGTTTTCACTGAAAACCGTGCAATCGGATCTTGTGCCTAATCGCTATAAATAGTCTACAATGAACCAAGGATATTTTATCTTAGAAATCTCGGATAATACATGAACATACCTATTCTCTTCTACGAATAGAGATGAAAAGCATAGATAGAATAACAAACCAAGAGAAATTAATGGTCCAACTAATGGAAGGAGGAGGAGGAGAAGTAGCAGGAGGACTGGTAATCGTAAGGTTCATTTTGTAAAGACCTCCTGCAGTAGTAAAGAAAAGTTCTTGTCTATAATCATCAAGATACAGATAGGTAATTGGGTCACCCAGTCCAAGATCGATACTGGAAACTAATTCCAAAGTAAGGTGCTGAGAGAGCTCAAAAACTGTAAGAATATCATTGGTACTACTACAAACAAGAAAACTCTCATTAAGGAACAAAGAATCATAAAAATTATATTTGATGGGTAGAGTAAAACGAGCATTGTTACGAAGAGTAGAACCGTTAGAGAGCAAAAAAAGATTCATAATATCATTCCTCACATATGGGTCATTCGTAAAAAAATGTAAATACTTATCAGAAGCAGCTGGTCTTCCTTTAGCCAAATATAAATAATTTAAACCCGTAAATTCCCCAAACCAGACATTAGCTGGATTAATGGGATTATCCCCCAGATAATAGATACTTGAGGCAGTAGAACCTTCGAAAAATCCGTAATTATTGACGATATATACATTTTTGGCAAAATCAGAGACATGTATCA
>JAEOTQ010000175.1 GCA_016839785.1 Candidatus Hodarchaeota archaeon
AAAGGCCAGGAAGCTTTTGTCGATATCTGATGTGATATTATGAAACAATTGAAGGCGCATATTTGGTGCCCAAATGGTATTCTTATTGTCACACAACACTATTTTATGTAAACCAAAAATTCCTTACAATTCCTGGGTGTATAGGAAAAGAATCGGAGGTTTTTAAGAAAATTGTTTTGCGACGAATGCGGTACTGTCTTATCCCCGCCTAAAGATGCTGATAGCCTTGGTGTTTGCGTGAATTGTCAAAAACGTGAACTCGCGGCATCAGAAGAGCAATTATTGGTAGAAAAAGCCAGTGAGGTACGAGCATGAGAAATGATCCGAGGTATTGTTCGGTGTGTAATAAACTCCTCTTACGACAGGATTTATTCGGTTATGTGCTTTTAACATCCTGTGACAGCTGTACAGAAATTATTCATGAAAGCTGCTACCTAGAACATCATAAAATTATGCATAACTTGATTGCCCTTGTAGTTGAAGAAGAGGAGATCGAAGCTGAGTATTACAGACACTAATTGTGCCTTGGATCATTTCGAGTGGTAAATCCCGTTTCAGGGCATCCAATCGAGTAGTTTCGGATACCCAACCTCTGCAAATTCCTTTTTTAATAAGGTAATTTTTTCAAAGATAGCCGTCTTCAACCCGTCAATCTGGAGATCGGTTACGATTTTTTCAAGCTTAGGTTGGATATTTTTTAATCCTGCGGTCAACCGTGCGTACTCATTTGGTTGTTGTATTTCTGTGAGTATTTCATTTGTATACATTGGGATTTCTGCATTTAATCCTCCAGAAAGAACTTTTAACCCTTGAGTCTCAGAAAGAGAGTCAGGATTCATGCACAATTTTACTAATTGGGTGAACGCCTCTCTGTAGGGATGGAAAATGTTGCGTGCAACCACGCCTCTGAGATACATCTGTTTTGTTTGCTCAGCTTGAAATAATGCAAACGGAATCGTGGTCATTAATTCGGTCATAAGTAGATCTTTGGAACTTACAAGTGATTCTGCCGTTTGTGCTTTGTCATACATGTCCATTGGGAGCACAATTCCACTTATTTCCCGATAATCTGTAATTACCTCTCCCGGACTTAACCGAAATTGAACATAGTACACACCCACTCCACTTAGAAACATAAATGGCTCTCCTTTGGTTTCTTCAAAACCTGTGAGGGCAAAGTCGGGAAGAAAAATAACATTATCATGTATAATTTCATAAACTGGCTGATTCAGATAAAATCCGTTGAAGGGGCCCGTACCAAGGAGTTTACCCCAAGATGGAATTAATATAATTTGTTTAAGTTGCTCAATTCCTCCATCGCCGACTACATCATAAGAAGGGACTTGACCCGCATCATCATATATTTCGAGTCTTGCTTGTAGGTACGCATCTGTCTCTTCTTGTTCCTGCTCTTTCTTGCTTTGAGACTTTCTACGAATCATTTTATCTAGCTCCCCTCGTCTTGCATCAATTTTCGTCTTTACATCTACAAGAAACTGATCTCTTAACGTATTGTAGCCATTATCATGTAGATAATTTTTATATTCGTTAAGAGTTACTCCAGATGCGGGATCGAAATTACCCAATCTTTCAAAATATGGAGTAATTGTTTTAAGGAGTCTTTTTTCTAGAATAATCTTTTTTAATTCTTCTCCAAGCTCCCGCGGAGTACCAGAATTCTTTTTTTTACCTTCAGTCATCGGTTGTCCCTCAACTAATCTTATAGTGAATCTACCATATTTAGGATTTATGAACCTATTCAATTGTCTCAATAAGAAATTTTATATCGAGAACATCTGAGCTTGCATGTAAAGTGTTTTAAGTTATATCTGAGGTTGCAGGAATGCTCGATCAAGAAACTATTAGAATTGTTCAGGAAAGGGCAAACAACATCTGGCCTGCTGAATCCTCATACTTGATTAAAGGCTGGATCTTACGCATTAACAAAGGAGTAACATGGAGAGCGAATTCTGTTCTTCCCCTAAATTATTGGGGAAAAAATCTTCTTAATGATATCACTAAGGTTGAAGAAATTTACAGACAATATAATTTCTCCTCTAAATTTATGCTACATGATCAACACGCACCCTCAGATTTATATTCTACTCTTATTGACCTATCCTATCAACCTGTAATGCCAACAGACGTTATGGGTAAAAAAATCAGCGAGATAAAGATTGAAGAGATAGATCATTCCTATACCTATGATTACTACCTTCAACGTACCCCAGAATGGTATTCAAATTTATCTAGACTTAGTCCTAGACGATCGCCTTACAAGATGAAGGTGATTGGTGAGATAATGGATCGAGTAGCTATACCTAGAAAGAAATATTTCTTTTCAACTCTTGGTTCAGAGATGGTAGGCGTTGTTCTAGCAGTCATTGATGATAACTTTCTAGGGATTATGAATTTAGCAGTTGACCCCAAACATCGTAATAAAGGAATAGCAACTAATCTAGTATCACAAACTGTCGAATGGGGTAAATCTATTGGGACAGAATATATATTTCTTCAAGTAGAAAAATCTAATTCTTCAGCAAGAAATCTATATGTTAAAATTGGATTGGAAGATTGGTATACGTACACTTATTACGAAAAAGAATTTGCTACTGAGTGAAAGAATTCAGAACTCCTCCTATTCTGTTTACCAACACCATTGAGAATATAAAGAGAGTAAGGAATCCTCAACAAGTCACAATCAATAGGGTTTTTGACAAATGGGGTATTTTCGTATACTCCCATGATTCTTAAGTTTAGTACACCGATGTTAGATGAATAAAGATGTCACAGAAAAGTCCATTCTCCAATGAGAACTCTCAGTATATCCGAATATTAACACGTACACGGGAAGATTTTGATCGTCTTGCACGTTGTTATAATTCATTTAAAGACCCTGAAAGTTGGCCAGAGGGTTTTGGAGGATCAAGAATCTTCACAGGAGATTTAATCGCGAAAGAAATGAAAGAACAGGACTTAGCTGGACATTTTATTGCTATTGCACCTGATAACCCAGACAAGATAGTCGGTGTCTCTTTTGTTGGAAAATCCTGGAATAGTCCCAATGCATACTATGTTCAGCTTTTGGGGGTTGATCCGGCATATCAGGGACAAAAACTTGGTAAAGTGCTTCTTTCGCGTTCTACACAATACGTTACAAAGCTAAATGCAGATATGATTTCTTTACATACATGGGGTGGAAATTTAAAAGCAATGCCATTGTATAAGCGCCAAGGTTACAAGTGGAGACCCGATACATCAGTATATATGGAGAATTATCTACCCCAAATACTCAATTTCACTTATTTCAAAGATTTTTTCTCAAAACTTTCTAATAAATCATGGTATGATTCGTTTTCTCCTAAGATAGATCAGGAACCCAATAATACTCTTGAAGATCAAATGCAGATATATGATTATACATTTGATGGTGAAAATCAAAGCCTGACTACATGGATTGATCGAGCAATAGGGAAAATATGTGGATTTCATATTCGTACTCCAGATAGCGATTTTATGATCAAAGCTCATACATCTAATTCTAGAGCATTTGTTGGATCTGAAGAGTTTACCATAACCCTCACTGTTACTAATACTTCAAAATCTGACATAAAACTAGATTTTGCTATATTTTCCTCAACCAAATTTGAAATTCAACCCCTAGAACAGAAAAATTCACTTAGAATAGTTGCAGATAGTTCAAAAACACTAGAACTTCGAGCTAAATTTCTTTTCGATACTGATGAGCTTGATACGAAGGTTCATACCCATACGTTAACTGAACATGGTATTACATTTAATATTACGCACAATGATATCACATTTCCCTTGACAGTAGGCAAAATTCCAGTTAAAGCTGTCAAGATAAACTCTTATCCCGTTAATTTTACATCGATTCCAAATCGCAACATTAATCTACCGTTATCGCTTCAAAACAATGTGGGGGAAGAATTTGAGGTACAGGTTGAAGTCAAAAATGGTAAGAAGATTATCTTCTCTCCATCACAAAAAATTGTACAACTCCAAAAATATGATTCATTAGTTGAATTTCGTGCAGAGATAGGGTCAACATCTAGTTCAGTTGACTATTTTGAAGCGATGATAAAAAATGCAAGAGGAAACCTCATTGTCAAAGAAAAAATCCCAATAATCATCTTCAATGAGAGCAAATCATTGTCTTATGAATTGAATCAACAAATCTTTGTTGAAAATAAACATATTCGCATCGTGATCTTCAAACGAGCTCATCCAGGTAGCAATGAGGTCTTTATCACCGACAAACTGCGAAAATTACAAATTTTTGGCCTGCCTATTGTTCTTGGTTATCCTTTTGACATCGAAGGATCCGAATTTTATAATATAACGCATGAACATCAAATCAATCAAGGTGATACAGGAATTTGGTTAGTTAGTTCAGCCAAATCCGATTTGAAACGAGGAATAGTAGTTACACGAAAAATTTTTCTTCCAAATGATGGCTACACCCTTTCTGTTGTGTGGGAAGTCACGAATAACTCTGGTAAAGAATATAGTGAACTCGGAGTTGTGAATCACATGTATTGGTGGCCTTCAACTATTTCCCTTCGTAATCGTGTTCTTCCTTTAAAATCTGGCCTTAAACAGTTGGATATGACTGCGTTTCCTGTCGATTTAGGTAATGATCCTTCACTATTCAATGAAGGTTGGCAAGCCACTGTATACCGAACGGGTTCATTAGGAATCCTTTTTGACATTGCTTCGATTGATAAGATTACAATTGGACGAGCTCAACCTAATATAGATATTAGAATTCCAAAATTAGCGATAGGAGAACAATTTCAAACCAAACCAATCTTTTTAACATTTACAGAGAACTGGCAAGCAGTAAGGATGAAATGGCTAGAGCAATATAAACCATCTCCAGAGTATGAGGTCGAATATTCACGTGAACCTACATCATTAAAGCAAATAGGATTACGTAACCCAGATGAGGGAGACACTATCGCACGGGGCATATTTATTGATCCTGAAAAGGGGGGTCTAGAGATAGCTATTGATACATTAAAGGAAACTACCTTTAAGGGTTCCCTTGATTTAGAATTCAACACCATTCCATCAAATTTTCATGTAGATCTTCCAGACAAAAAAGATCGGTCTTTTAAACAGAAAATCGATCTGGAAATTCCCAAAAATAACCATATTCTAGGAGGAAAACTGAAATTTGACTCTTTAACACGAATTTTTGATTTTCCAGTAGCCATGGGTGTATTTGATTCCTCAAAACACGTTTCAGTAAGACATGATGATACAGACAAAGTTTTTATTGTTGAAAACGGCTTTTTAACCTTCAAAGGGAGTGAAGACTATAGAGGAAACGTCTTTCATTTATCACTTGGCCAAAAAGGAGAAAACCTCCTCCACACTGGTTCAGTACCGTTCCCTGAAGTTAAACCTTTTCTGTGGTACAATCAGTTTTTTGGCGGGATTGGAACTATTCTCCAACCTGAAGGTATGCGCGATCTCGAGAACTTTAATAAGCTCTCTTTTACCTATTATCAGGCTACTGTCGGAAAGTGGAAAGGAATCGGTTTTAAATCAAGCATTATCGACTATTCACCAAAAATAAAGGGTATCCAATTGGCTACGGAATACTTAACTCTTCCAAACTCTCCCTTCTTACTTGTACAGACCCATGTGTACAACCACTCTCAGATAACACGTAAATTCTCCCTCCAAATCGAGGGAAAATTGAAGACTTCAAAGACGAGTGACGATGTGTTTTATTTAGAAGATAAAAGATCCCATCAGAACTATTTGAAATATAAGCTTCAAAACTGGGAAAGTACTGTATGGCTTGAAAAAGACCCTCAACCCAAATGGACCGCTTATAAAAGAAAGGATTCCAATTTTTATATGGCAGCTGTTCAACCTACGACAAATATGAATGAGTATATTTATCCTTACACCCCGAATCTCAAAATTATTATGCTAGATCTAATAACAAACTCGGAGCGAATCCTTCCCCAACAAAACCTGACTTTTCGGTTATTATTCTTCTTCACAATAAAACTCGAAGATATTGCACCATTCACAAAGTCAAATCTTATAGATTTACTACCCACTCAGCAATTATTCCCGTTAAACGAATTGCAGAAGTAATCAAGACATCGAATTTCTGAGAGGAAGCTATTTTGAGCTTCCCAACTTTTCCAGAAATATCTTACTACACGACTTGTTATGGGTGAAATCATGCAATCAAACAACAAAGTGGCTATAGTCACTGGTGCTTCGAAAGGAATTGGAAGAGCAATCAGTTATAAGCTCGCATCATTAAATATTGATTTAGTTTTGGCTTCCAGGAATTCATCTCACTTAGAGAATGTAAAAAAGGAAATTTTAGACTTAGGATCAGGAAAAGTGTCCATTCTTGCGACTGATGTAACAAAAGAGGAAGATATTAAGAAACTCGTTGAAAAAACAATAACCCGATTTGGACATATCGATATCTTAGTAAATACTGCAGGTGTCGGGAAATTCAAACGAATTGATGACTTTACTCTTGATGATTATAATTCATTATTTGACGTCAATGTGAAAGGATTATTTTTACTCACAAAATACGTCGTTCCTCACCTTATATCTCAAAAATCAGGACACATTATTAATATCAGTAGTATAGCTGGTAAAAATGGATTTAAAAGCGGAACATTATATTCAGCCTCCAAACATGCCGTACAAGGATTCACGTGGTCTTTAAGAGAAGATGTAAAGGAATATGGGATTAAAGTAACCGCAGTGTGTCCTGGAAGTGTAGTAACAAGATTTGGTGGGAAAGAAGTCGATCAAGTGGAGTGGTCTTTAGAGCCTGAAGACGTTGCCCATGCAATTGGTTATCTCGTCACTGAATCAGACTCAGTTAATACTGCTGAGATAGTCATTAAACCACGTTACAATCCTCGATCTGTTAACTGGGAATTAAGAGTTTAAATACTGTCCTTAAAGGATGGAAATAACCTTTACATGAAAATGAAAATATTTCCTTAAATATTTACTTAAACAAAAGTAAATTTCTTCCTAAGAATTCATATAAGGGAAGTAGAAGTAAACTCAATCATCGTGTAACTGAATCCAAAAAAGCGTACCTGTAAACTATATAATTGACAATATCACAAATACCCTTTGATTAAGAGCAATAAAGTGTAGATCGAAAAATTAAGAAGGAATTAATCAGGCGAAATCTAGTGAATAGAATCAGTAAGAGCACAATCATACCAATTATGCTGTGTTTTCTATTATTTGCGATGTTTTCTATGGCTACAACTAAAGCAGTCCCATTTGAGGATCTCAGTCAACCAAAATTCTTATTTCTTACAAATAACAATGCTGATCACGAGATAGCATTAGCTGTAAATCAAACGATGAATCTTAATGCCACTATAGTCGATATTAAAACAAAGGAGAATTTAAATCAGCTATTTCTTGCTGGAAATTATTTTGAAACTTACGATTCAATCATTCTCATCCTAAATCAGATTACTAATCCATTAGATGCCTCCCTTACAACTGACCTGATTGATTTTGTTAGTCAAGGAAAGATGTTTGGCATTATTTCAACCCAGATTTGGAGATTTAACTCATCTTTTCATTCTTTAATGGGTTTAGAAATCACCACTCAGGGACAAAAAGAATATCCAATGGGTAATATTTCAGATTCCATAGAAATCTCAATCACCAATGATACCTTATTAACAGATCCATTCCAATACACCGAAAATACCTCTCTTTTACTGGATGGAGGAGTAGGCCTAGCCCAATCCACAACCTTAGCGTATCAGGTAGCCAGAAGTTCTAATCCTCCGCATGGAGATACTAGCCTGAACGCGTTCGAATATAAAACAGGATTTATCATTGCATTGCCTTTATCCCCAATAGATATTTCTCCATCTTTATCAAGTTTATCTCAGTTTGTTACTTCTCTCACGAATTCAGGATTAGAAGTGTTAGAGAGGAATCAGATATTAAATCAAAATAGTGAAACAACTGCCTCCCCAGATAGGATATTATTTCTTTTTTCAAATGAAGATCTAGAGATTGGAATTGCTTTCAGCGCTCTATCAATTTTGTTTGTGGGACTAGCTTATTTTGTATCACAATTAGTGTTTAAACCTAAGTTAAATATTGATCTTCCCAAAGATAAGACGTTGCTTTCTTTTCTTCTTTCACCAATTTTCTTTATTGGTCAAATCCTTTACCCTCCTATTGTTAGACGTATAGATTCCTATGATGTTTTAGATAACGAATATCGTGGTCAAATTTTAACTATTTTAGATGACAGGGAATTTTTACATTTTAGAGAACTTAAAAGGGAATTAAGCATTGGTACGTCAAGTCTCAGATGGCATTTACAGGTCCTTGAAGATTTTCGACTAATTGATCGTCAAGTATTTGGACAATATGAGATTTATTATTTAATTCGAAGGATTCCTGAATCGGGATTTTTAGAATTGTATTTCTCAATCATCTCTGGGGGAGGATATCGAATAGCTCAAGCTTTCTCACGTGTTAATTCTTGGGAATTAAGTGCTCTTGCGGAATATTTAGGACAATCAAAGGAAGCCGTACGGTATCATTTAAAGAAATTAGAACAAATAAATTTAATTCGGTGTAAAGAAAGTAAATATGTTCTTAATTCTCAAAAAGTATCAATGTTGAAGTCTGCGCTTGAAAGAAGAAGTAAATCAAACTAGTAACCTGAATCCTATACCTGTCTGAGCGGATTTCTATTGCTAGATATAGAATGTTGTATATGTGAATATCGTAAAACGGAAAATTCCCCAAAAAAGTGTTCCTCAAAGAATTAATAAGGTGGAGATTCTAAGCTACTTGACCTAATTCATTGTATAAGAATTAAGTTCAATAAAATCGTGTGAATAAAAATGAAAAAAACACTAAGTATTCCCTTAACAATACTACTTGGACTCATTCTTCTCAGTTCAATAAGCCAAGGAGTTGCTGTAGATAATTCTGCATATGAAGCTACACTTGCAGAAATTGATCCACCAGCCGATGGCTGGATGAATGTTGAGAATGGTACAAGACTTAATATTACCGCTGGTAATCGTACTCAATTGAGAACTCAATCTGGAACACAAATTCAACTCAGAACTCAAGATGATGTTTGTCTTGAATTATCTGAAACAAATAAGAACCCAGAAGGTGCACTGCCTAATCAAACTAGAAATGTCATACGTTTCATGAACATAGAGTTAAATGGAACAACTACTATGAACGCTACAATGTTTCATAACTTTACGAACATAGAATTAAGTGGACTAGGCGATATATCGGCTTTTCGATGGGCGTATTACAACGAAGAATCCTTTGAATGGCAATATGCCTATGAAAATTGGGTAGAACAACAACCTGATGGAATAGCAGTTCTATGTAGTACTACACATTTCTCAACTTGGACAATAATTGCACAGATAGACTCTCCTCCTATTGACAAGCCAACACCAGGCAGTACTTATCAAACAAAGAATGGTTCAGCATTTGAAGTTCAAGCGGGAAATCGATACCAGGTTCAAACACAAAGCGGTTTTTCACTAGAATTGCAACTCAACAAAAGTGTTGAAATAACTGTCACAGAGTACGAAGACTCGCCTAAAGTGATGAATCGAGAACGTCATCAGATTCGAACACAAACTATGAGTATCGTACAAAATTCTTCAGCTGAGATAGATGCAACTTTTTCTTATGAGTTTACAAACCAGATTCGGAGTCACCTGGGTGTGAAAAATATGCAAAAACTGAAATTCATGTATTTCAACGAAATTTCGAACGAGTGGGTAGCTCCTGAGAATCAGTGGATTGAAGGAGATACTTTATACTGTAATACAACTCACTTCAGTTTATGGACAATTGCTGAAGATGAAAGTGCATCCTCAACCCCTAGTTTTACTTTAATTCCGCTGTTAGGCACTCTAGCCACAATTATCGCCATTAGAAAAAGGAGATAGCTTTTAGCTCTCCTTTCTTTTTTTCTTCCATAAAGTTTGTTTAAATTCTAAATCTCTTTGGAGCGTTTAGTACAGACGGACAAACAGATCTTACTGACTCCATGTTTTTATTCTTGGTCTTTTACGCAATTATTTCTCAATATCTGAGTTTGTTTCTGGTCGTACTGGATGTTAGAAGAAGGATATTTAATTTTCTTGACAGATCATTAAGGAAAACCTCCCCACTAGTTGAAGTAAAAGAATGAATGAAAAGATCTAGTTTAATCTCCCATTTACCTATGTTTTAATATGAATAAGGGAGAATTTCAGTTAGATGAAGAGATGTCATCCGAAAATACGTGGGATAGAACAGTCGATACGGTTAAAAAAATATATTTTCGTATAACTGAGCCCTCTCCTGAAATTCTAGAAGACGAATTGAGATTGAAAATTAGATTTTTCAATACAACAGTCTTTTTCTTCTTCATCTTTTCGAATTTACAGTTTCTCACGAGATTAGTTCTTTTTTGGTTCTTTTCAGAACCATTAATCCTTTGGGAAATTTTCCAATCTCCTTTTTTTTCCATAATTGCTCTAGCATTCCTCTATCTCGGTAGAACTAAATATTTTAATTATGCCTTAACAACAATTTTTCTTGTACCTATCACTCAACCATTAACAGCAATTTCTTTGTATCTTGAAAATGAGAATGCTGATCTAATTGCTTTTAATCCGATGATGATCCTTACCTTAGGAATTTTACTAGCTGGAATTATTTATTCTATTAAAGGGACATTAATTTTCTCACTGGTGAGTACTCTTGAACTAATCTTCTTCTATGGAATTGTCTTTAAGTATCCAATTGATTGGATAACCCCGAAAATTTTCTTTTTACTAATCATTTCGTTAATTACGGTTGTCGGTATTCTTTATCGAGACCAATTGGATCGGTTAAAAGATGAATTTAAAGATCAACGTGATAGATTTGTTTTTATGACCAATCATGAATTAAGAAATCCCTGTACAGTGATAAAAGGCTATAATGAATTGTTGTTGGCAAACTATGACAAAATAACTGATCAGCAAAAAATTACTATTCTTAGCAACATTAGTAATAATGTAGCTCGTTTAGAACGCTTAATAGAAGAGGTTTCGGATGTAGATCAAATAGAAAGGGGAATCTTCCAAATTAAAAAAGAAGAATTTGACTTCAATGAATTTTTCAAAGATTTTTTGACCCCTTATCAATCCAGATTAACGAGTGTCGTCGAATTTCACAATTTATTAGACAATGAGAAGCATCTAATCCTTGGAGATAAAGATCGAATATCTCAAGTGTTCATCAACATATTCGAGAATGCCCTGAAGCAGACTCCTCAAAAAACACGAAAGATTTCAATTATCCTAGACTTGGTCGATGGCTTTTTAAGAGTACTTATCGGAGATAATGGAGCAGGTATTGCTCCTGAAAATCTTGAAATCATTTTTAACCAGTTTGTATCCATACAGACGGAATTTTTTTCAACAGGTACTGGAATTGGACTTTACGTTGCTCGTCAAATTGTGAATAACCTTGGAGGAGAGATACGTGCTGAAAGCAAAGGACTAGGAAAAGGATCCACTTTTATCGTTAAACTCCCAATTAGCGATACATAAAAGAAGGAATCCAAATTACTGTGTCTCATTCAAATTACTTAACTAGGAACCTTTTCATATGAATAGGTAAAAATGTCCTTGATCATTGGATATGTTACCGAAAATACGTATATTGATACGAATAATGTCTATTAACTACTGTATTTTCACAATTCAATTTCTATACCTGAAACTACCTTTCGATGTATTCTTTGAATTCTAATATTCGTTTTTTTATTAGATCATTGGATATAGATTGGTTTTCACCAATATCGGAAAAAAACCATTAAATTCCACTTTTAATTGCTATCATATCGAATATTGATACTGTTAATTTCAAGAATAATTATGAAGAAACGTTGGTAATACACACGATCCTCTGTATATTAAGGAGAAAGTAAAATGATTATTCTAGATATTCAAGGTTGAGTTTTTTATCAGGGCCATTTAATACTGCAATGAAAAGTTCTAAGAACTGTCTTCCAATTAATGGTTCTGTACAATGAGGAGTTGTGTCTACCTCGATAATAGTTTCAGCTAATAATTCTTTTATTTCAAGTAAAGAGTGAGCTGTCCTCAGAGTAATTTTTTCTCCTGTAATAGTCTCAACAATGGGAATTTCATCTTCTACAACTTCAAAAGTGTCTAACTCTAGATCTTCATAAATTTCTTCAGGAATTACCAGGAATCCATCATAACCTGTATCTATTAATACACTTACACTCTTCTGTTTTGATCCGAGGAGATTCTTGACAATTAAGTTTGGAATTTTAGGAGCTAATATGTCACTAAACACAGTTTTTTCATAGTTATATTCCACATTCATTATTGCACTCTCCGACCAAATCCGAAAGCTCTTTTCTTTACTTCTTTACCGACCTGAAAGACAAAACAATGCTCTCCTTCGAGATTAAGAGCTTTAATTTTGGATAATATCGGGTCCAAGGTGTCACTTGAGATCAAAAATTCCCCACGACCGATTAAAACCCACATCCCGTTGTATTCTTTAAGTAAGGTCTCTTTCAATTTCCTGTATGTTAGTAGATTGAGTTGTCGTTGTTTATCTTTCTCACTAAATGGCCTATTCTTTTCCATCCAATCTTTCATTGCTTTAGTTATCGCTTCGCCTAATTTGAGCCCTTCTTGAGCCGCTTTGGCCTTAAAACTGGTATAAGTATCTGTATCCACGTCTCTTATCAATACATTTGGCAAATATATGACTCCTTAATTGCATTTAACATTCGTTATTAATAATAAATAATGTTATCATATATATCTTTTGTTATCATATATTTCGGATTCATAAATCGTTGGTTAAAGAAAATTTTTTTATAAAAAGATCATTAGGAGGTCTTTCAGAAATCCCTGGATATGCAAAATCCTCTTCATAACCATAATCTTCTTCTGGATCATTTTCAAAATTATTGTCATAGATGATTTGGGATTTAGTTTCTGATTCCTAAGTTATTTCTTCTAAAAAAAATATCTGAATAATTAAATTATAATTTTAGGTTACGTTAACTCACTTAATAGAGGAAGGTAAATGGTTTAGGTCCAATAATCCCCTCTTAGTACAAAAAAAATGTAATTCTTGTCTTTTATGTACCATCGTAAGGAGAAATCAGTTCATTTCTATAGAAAGCTTGGTAACATTATCGTACATTATTAATTGATGTTTTTATTACACATTTAGGCAAGATTATGTGGTTTCATATAACTTTTTCATTAAAAAACGCTTTTATTTTTGGTTAACTGTACACTCAATATATTAGAGTAGTTGGAAAACTCTTTACATGAGATAGACGTTAAATTTTCTCAAAAGGGTTACGACAATGGAAAAAACAACTAAAAAAAGAATTCAAAAAACAATAATCAAAGAACATGAAACAAATCCTTGGAATAATGCGATAATACAATTAGAAAAAGCTGCAACTTCTATTTCTTTAGATAAGAATGTTCTGAATATCCTAAAACATCCTGTTCGAGTTCTAATAACTAGCTTTCCTGTTAGAATGGATGATGGAAGGATCGAAGTGTTTAAGGGATTTCGAGTACAACATAATATGGCACGTGGCCCTTGTAAAGGAGGAATTAGGTTTGCACCAGACGTTGATCTCGATGAAGTAAAAGCATTAGCAGCTTGGATGACTTGGAAAACAGCAGTAGTGAATATTCCTTATGGAGGAGCCAAGGGAGGAGTTGTGTGTGATCCGACATTATTGAGTGAAAATGAGAAAAAACACCTTACTCGTCGATATACTTACTCCATAATAAATATGATAGGACCTAATCAGGATATTCCCGCTCCAGACATGAATACTAATCCTGAAATAATGGCTATAATGATGGACACCTATTCCATGATTCGAGGTTACACCCAATTGAGTGTTGTAACTGGAAAACCAGTAGAGCTGGGAGGATCTCTGGGACGTACTGAAGCAACTGGTAGAGGTGTTTTTATAACAATGGAGGAGGCACTTCGTCAACAAAATCTGAGGTGTTGTGATGGGATTAAGATAGCTATACAGGGTTTTGGAAATGTAGGTTCAAATTTTGCTAATATTGCATATCAAAGAGGAGGAAGAATTATAGCGGTAACTGACCTCTATGGAGGGGTTTATGATCCTGATGGGATAAATATTCCCCATTTACTCGAATATACTAGTAAAAGTCAATATCATTCTATCAAAGGTTATTCAGACGCGAATGAATTAGAGAAACACGAAATATTTGCCCTCCCAGTGGATGTTCTAGCACCATGTGCGACACAAAACCAAATCAATGTTAGCAATGCTGATGACATAAGCGCTAAATTAATAGTTGAAGGAGCTAACGGCCCAACAACTCCAAAAGCGGATGAAATTTTAGTAGAAAAAGGGATAGAGGTAATCCCAGATATACTTGCCAATGCAGGAGGGGTGACCGTATCATACTTTGAATGGGTTCAAGGTCTACAATCCTTTTTCTGGAACGAAACACAGGTTAATAATGCATTGAAGGAAATTCTAGTACGTTCCTTTCATGAAGTCAATCAAGTAAAAACAAAATATAATGTGGATACATTACGCTCTGCAGCTATGTGTCTAGCTTTGAAAAGGGTTGCTCATGCAATAAACCTTCGTGGGATCTTTCCTTGATTCTACTCTCCTTATATCCTATTTCAGATGGAAAGGAATAAAATGACCATCACATGGAAAAAAGCTAAGAAAGATAAAATTGATACTTTATTTGAAAAGAGAGTATTCCAATCAACCGATATATTAAATGCATTAAGACAAGTAAATGTTCTAGCCTTCATAGATAAATGGGGACCTGAACATATAGTGCAAGTATACGATCCAGAAATTGGGATGCTTGGCTTTCTAGTTATAGATAACGCAATACTGGGTTCTAGTGAGGGAGGTATTCGAATTTCTGAAACTCTGACTCCACTTGAAGTTTTCTATCTTGCTCGTGATACAACTTGGAAATGCGCTCTTTATAACATTCCTTTCGGTGGTGCGTTTGCAGGAATTAAAGCTAATCCATATACTACGGAAAAACCTAGATTAATTAAATCATTTGCAGAGAAGATATCCCCTTACGTTCCAAATAAATTAATCCTAAGGCCTGATATGAATGTAAACGAGGATGATGTGGCTCTCTTCGTTGAAACGACTGGTGATATACGAAGTGCTACTGGAAAGCCAGAAAAATATGGGGGTATTCCTGCTAGTTATGGTGCAGTGGGATACGGATTGGGAATCGCTTTAGAAACTAGTTTAGAATTTATTCAAGATACTTTGAAATTACCAGATGACTTAAGTGAATTAAATATAGCAATTCAAGGTTTTGGTAAAGTTGGGCTTGGTTTGACTAAGTTTCTCGTTAATAGAGGAGTACGAATAGTAGCCATAAGCGATTATTGGGGAGGAATCTACTCACCTACTGGTATTGATATATCCAAAGTGAAACAATATTCCAGCGCTTCATGCAAGAAACAATCGATAATTGCTAGTAAAGGTGGTAATCCATTAATACATCAAGAGGATATCTACAAAGTCAAATGCGACATATTTATTCCTTGTGCTTGTGAAAACATGATTGATCAGAAAAATTGTTCATCTCTTAAAGCAAAATACATTTTGGAAGGTGCAAATAGAGGAATATCAAATATTGCGGAATCTTTGCTGAGAAAAAGGAATTGTTTGATTTTACCTGATATATTAGTTAATGCGGGAGGTGATCTTTGCTCTTATACAGAATTTGAGGAAAAA
>JAEOTQ010000024.1 GCA_016839785.1 Candidatus Hodarchaeota archaeon
AGTAGTAGTAGAATGGGTTCAGCAAGTTTTTACAAAAGAGCACTGCGCATACTAAGACTTGCAAAAAAGCCTGATCGATCGGAAGTAATGTTAGTCATTAAAATTACTGTTGCTGGAATGGCGATATTAGGTCTAGTCGCATTTGTTATTCGTTTCATAATATTTGTATTACTTGGCCGTGAACTATAGATAAGATTTGAATTTGAACTCATTATAAGTTGAGATTATGTGGTTAGAATGCTAGAAAAATATGGTATTTACTGCTATAAGGTGAAAAAGGGCCAAGAATTCAATGCCGCAGAATCACTTGCACAGTTTGCCGATGTTCACCGTTTCGATATAAACACTGTTCTTGTTACTGAGATTCAAGGGTACCTGTTCATTGAGGGGAATATTCAGGACATTCTAAAAGCTGTAGATAATGTCCATTATGTAAGTAAACAATTAGGACGTGTACCAATTTCTGAATTAGAAAATCAACTGGTTCCTACTCCAGTAATAGAAGGGTTAAAACCTGGAGATATTGTTGAAATCACGGAGGGCCCCTTCAAAGGAAGTCAAGCGAAGATTTCTTCTATTTATCAAGCTCGTGAGGAGATAACGGTTGATTTATTAACCAGTAGCGTTACGATACCGATCGTACTTCATGCTGATTCGGTGAAATTGATCCAACCGAGTGAAGAAGAAGACGAGACGGAACTTGAGCTCTAAGTTTGTCTAACTACTAGAGCCTAGCTTATTAATCGTTAAAAAAGAAAGCCTTGACAAAGAAGACGTTCTGCAGGAGTCTCGGTACTTCGAGTTCTAACTGCTTAATTAGCGAAAACGAGTTGAATATTATGGCTATCTCAATATCAAAGACAAAAAGTGGGTTGACTAGGAAAGAAGCCCAAATTGAGACGATTGTAAAATTAGCAGAAGAGAATTCGGTTATTGGCATTGCTGATTTGAGTGGAATTAGTTCTAAAGCAATTCAAGGTATAAGGACATCTTTAAGATCAGGAGAGGTAGATGCAACACTTAAAGTGGCAAAAAATACTTTGAAAACAATTGCACTGGAAAAACTCCAAGAAAAAACTGACAAAAAAATTGTAGATCAATTTATCTCCCATATCAATGGCTCATGCGCCCTAATTTTTACTAATGAAAATCCATTTAAGCTCCAACGATTTTTAAGCAAAAATACTGTCCCTGCTCCTGCTAAAGCAGGTCAAATTTCTCCTGTAGATGTATTTATTCCTGAGGGAGTTACTAATCTTGATCCAGGCCCAATCATCAGTGAATTAGGATCGATTGGATTACAAACAAGAATTGAGAAAGGTAAGATTAGGATCACAAAAACAGCTAAAGTTCTTTCAATTGGAGATACTGTAAGTGAAACTCACGCTGCTGTACTTACAAGGCTTGGTATCCAACCATTCAGCGTAAACCTTAGAATCAGTCAAGTACTCGAAGGGAACGAAGTAATCGATGGAACTATACTTGAAGTCGATGAGGATCAAATTATATCAGATCTTCAACAAGCTTACATGAATGCACTAGCCATTGCAGTTGACCCACGTATAAATTATTACTCCAAAGAATCTATTCCAATCCTATTAGGAAAAGCGGCACGCCAGGCTCATGGGTTATCTATCGAGTCAAATTATTTAACTCAAGATAATCTCAATGTTTTACTTGCTAAAACAAAAGCACAAGCGAGCACATTGAAAGAAAAAGTTACTGAACAAGATTCAAAAATCGATTTCAAGGAATATTAAGAGTTTTTTCTATAAACCTAAACCGTTTGAGAATTATTTCAAGAGTTTTCGGATAAATTCCTCTGACTCAAATCTCTCTAGATTTGAATATTTTTGCCCAGTTCCAATGTATAGGATTGGTACACCAGCTGTGGCATGAGTTACGGATATTAGAGCTCCTCCCCTGGCATCAGCGTCCATTTTAGACAGTATAACTCCATCAAGAGTAATAGACGCGTGAAAATCTGAGGCTTGTTTTGTTGCATCATTCCCAGCAAGAGCATCCACAACTAAAATAGTATAATCTGGATTAGTGACCCGTTTAATTTTTTTCATTTCTTCCATTAAATCCTTATTAATAGCCATTCGTCCAGAAGTATCGATTATGACAACATCAGCATATTTTGACTTTGCATGAGCTATAGCGTCATAGGCAACCGCAGCAGAATCACTCCCATAATCTCCCGATATAATTTTTACACCCACTTTGTCTGCATGTATCTTTAGCTGTTCTTGGGCACCTGAACGAAATGTGTCGCTTGCAGCAAGAATTACTCTCATTTTCTTCTTCTTCAGTAGATATGCTAACTTCGCAATAGTTGTAGTTTTGCCAGTTCCATTTATACCAAGTAACAAAATTACAATTGGTTTTTTCGTGAGAGATTGCTCTGTTTCTTTTCGTTTCTCAACGATCTCCTCAATTAAATCAAATGATTTTGTAGGGGAAATGATTTTTATTAGAGTAGGTTCTGCCACCTCTAAAAGTAATTTCGATAGGTCGCTAAATCTTCGGGTCCTTGTTCCTTTCATTTTTTTTACTAAATCATCTGTAATTGCATCAGCAACTTCAATTGATACATCATTTGCGATCAATAATCGCTTAAAATCTCGAATCGCTCTCTGGACATTTTTTTCAGTAATTTCGTAGGTAGAGAGTTTCTTCTTTAGTGATCCCACCCCTTTTTTAAGCGAAGACATAGTAATATCATCCTACTAGTGTAGTATTCGATTCATAACCGTCAAGGTAAAATTCTTTACCCCAGTATCTGATAATCTTGGGCAATTTTCACCAATTCGGTTCTCCTGCTATTAATCATTTGGGAAAATTGATTGAATTGGTCCCTTAATTGCTTCAAATTGGAATTCAGACTGCTTAATTGATCCTTATTCCTGTCTATTGCTTCCTTTAAAGGTGCTTGTCTACTAATACCTGATCCCAACGAGATATAAACATTTTCTGGGTCTTTAACTGAACAGAGAACATAATTTGATCCTCCAATTGGAATTAAAATTTCATCTCCACTCTTTTTTCCTTCCAATTCTTCTTGAGTAAATATTGAACTATCTATTGAATTCATAGCCCTGTTGATAAGCGATATTTGTTGCTCAATCGCGTTTATACTCATCTGTAGTTGCTCTATTTCGGTTTGAAGAACTTGAACTCTTTTTAGAATCTCTGGAGGCAAATTGGTGTTTGCCATAGTTAATCCTCGACAGGAATGGAGAAATCATTTTTTATGATTTTTTCGATTAATGGATCTGTAATCTCATCTTTCGTGATTTCCATTATCGATTGGATTTTGATTTGACTTCTTTTTAGACGGTTTTTACTTCCAAATTGAGAAAATAACTTATCTTTTGCGTTTCTTTGTGTTAAAGCCAAATATTCTTTAGAGAATGGTGTAGTTTCCCGTCTCTGTTTAAAATATCCAGAAATTCGATAAATTTTTACAGATTTTTCATTTGTCATGTGTGACACCTCTATTTTTTTTTAGATCAATTTTACTTAATTATATTCTTTTTTATGACGAGAAGCATCGTGTTATTTCCATGATTTCGATACCAGTTGTTTCTCGCCCGATTAACATGCCTTTAGAGTTCCCGATGATTCCAGAGGCGATAAATTCAGATCCCTTATTGACACTTCCAACCCCGACTTCTTGAAGGTTTAGAATCCTTTTCAGCTCTTTTACTTCATCTTCATTAGCAAGCGGGGTGAATAGTCCTCCATAGTTTGTAATATAAGCTAAACTTCCAACCAAATCCGAATTAGCTATCGTTTTAATTGAAAGAGGAACTTTGAGGATACGTTGGATGTTCTCACGTATTGAGGGGGGAATTACTGGTGAAATTATTCCCCCATTATCATTTGCTAAAACTACATTGCCAAAGGCAAAGAACTCTGGAGCCTGATAAACAGGAAGGCCTGTTGATTCTATTTTTTCAACAACTTCTTTAGCAATTACATTTGAGATTATAAACCCGTTTGAATTCCCTATAACTAATGAGCCAATGATCCTTTCAGGGAGTCTGATGGCTGTTACTTTCATTGTAGATTCTATAAGATTGACTAGTGTGTCTGGTGTTTCAATTGGTACCAAAGCGTAGCTTTCTGTACATAGTATTGAAACTCCGATATGGATATTGCCGTTTAAGTCTGCAAATTCAATTTCCAACGCCTAGCCTCCTATAGTTATCGATAATTCATGAGCCTCTATTAATCTGAAACTCAAGTTTTCATGCAAGGAAAACTGTAACGATGTCATCTTCGGTTTTTACTGCACGAATGCGAATTCTTCGTGGTGGATATTGGATTCCTCTTGTCCACATTAATTCATTGACTTCCGCAGTAATAATTATATTATCACTCCTAAGATGACGTTTAATGAATGCTTTAAGGTGACGCATTGCTCTTGGAGTCCTCTTCTTACGTGGAATTTTCCGTCCATATACCACCTTACTAAAGGGTACGGTGTAAATTCTTTCCTCGATTATGGAATCTTCTGATGTTTCACTCATATTCTTTCACCTTATGGTTTTATCTTAGTACTACGCCACCGTCTCTTTTTAGGGTGATTTGTAAATCGTCGAGAGGTTTTCATGATAACCCAAGTTGGAACAGTTTGGTTTTCCCGTCCTTTTTTTCCCAGTCTAATTTTTTTAGGAAATGGTTTATTTCGTGCCATCATTCTTTCTCCTTAATTCTTTTCCACTTTTGTAGATGGACCCATTGTTGTTTTTATGGTTACTGATTTGATCTGTGTCCATCCTTTCGGTAATTTACCTGTAAGCGTTTGGAGAATCGCGTTGGCATTTTCAGATAACACTTTGTTATCTAAATTTGCCTTCCCTATTTTTGCGTTAATTACTGGGGTAGATTTTAAACGTAATTTCACTGTTCTACCGTAACGTTCCACAAACTTGTCGATATCCACTCTTGGAGGTATAGGTTTCGGCATTTTACCTCTTGGCCCAAGGATTTTTCCCAGAAATCTCGCTACCACTCCCATTAATGGTGGTTCAGCAAGAAAAAAAGCGTACTGATTAGCGAATTTTTTTGCTTGTTTCGGTTCTTTAGATATCTGTTCGATTTCCTTTCGGCCTAAGGTCTGTAATCCTGATTCTTTAGATTTTGTTGCGAGGTCTCCCTCAGCAAAGACGGCAACACGAATGTCGCCTCCCAAATCGTTAGGAACCAGGGTTTCGATATTTATTCGGTTCGTAGGATTTTTTAAGTCAATATCACGTAAGCCTACAGAAATTTCTACGGTCTCAGTGAATTTCCGCTGTTTTCTTTCTTCACTTAAACTCTTGGCTTTTGATATTGCTTCTTCCAATTGATTTGGTGCATAAGACATAATAAAATCCCTTCTGATTTATTTAACGGGTTTTATTTAATTTTTTAGACTGTGTCTAGGTTTTTTAGACTTATTTTTTGTGTGTTTTGAGGTCTTTATCCTTCCTTGACAAACTTGAAACCCAGTAATGTGGGTCAATATATACGAGTTCTTTTGAGGCTTCTGCTCTTTTTTAATGCTTCTCATTTTTTACTTTGAGAAGAGCCAAGTTTAATGGATTGGAAGGGAGCGTATCACAATGACAAATCTTAATTTGTCTACTAAATCTCCCTTACATATCAAGCATATCAACCGATTCCAAAGGTATAGGCTTTTTTTCGATTGAAATCAAACTTGTGAACAAAATGGCGAAAACAGTTGAAGCATTAGTAGATGCAGGTCAAGCCACCCCTGGTCCACCACTCGGTCCAGCGCTCGGCCCTCTCGGTGTAAATATTAAGGCAGTTATCGATGAAATTAACAAGAAAACTCAAGAATTTAAAGGTATGAAAGTACCAATCGTTGTTGAAGTAGACGATAATCGGAAATTTACCATTACTGTCGGAGTACCCCCAACTTCATCGTTATTATTAAGTGAAGCTGGAGTAGAGAAAGGAAGTGGGACACCAAACTCTGAAAAGGTTGGTAATTTAAAGTTTGACCAATGTATTAAAGTAGCTAAAATGAAGCAGAATACAATGTTGGCTGTAGATTTACGTTCTGCCGTTAAAGAAGTTGTAGGAACTTGTGTTTCGATTGGTCTAACAATAGATGATTTAGAACCTAAAAAAATCATTGAAGAAATAAATTCAGGCACCTATGATAATTTCTTTTGACAAATAATGACTGAATACAAACTACTTGAAAAACAAGTTGGAATAACAGGTCATTATTTACAATTTTCTGGTGTTGGGGGAATAATCAAGCAATTTCCAGAAGATTTTATCGTTAATGAAATTACTCCCAGTGGAAAAATCCTCACCACAGGAATGGAAATCGGAGACGATATCGGAGGGATGTATGTTCATTTTACCTTATGGAAACGAGGATTTGATACAAATTCAGCCTTGAAAAGAATATGTAATATCTGTGGTCATAATGAAAAGGATTTTGGTTACGCAGGATTAAAGGATGCCCAAGCAGTAACTTTTCAGAGGATATCTGTCTGGGCTGGCCAGAAGGACTGCTTAGAACGAATAAATCTACCTGATTTAAAAGTTATAAATCCAATTAGACAGAAATTTGGTATCGCTATTGGTGACCTTATTGGAAATCATTTTCAAGTGAAAATTCGCAATATTCAGAGAAAAGCGGATGATTTGGAATTGAATTCCTTTTGTTCAGATGCAGAGATGAATGGTTTTTTGAATTATTATGGTCTTCAACGTTTTGGTTCAAAAAGACCAATTCTCCACAAGTTTGGTCAATATTTACTTCAAGAAAAATACTCACTCGCAATCGATCTATATTTAGGTGCTTCTTCGGAATTTGAAAACGAAAACATTACAAAGATTAGACAGATGTATAATGAAGAAGAATCTTTAGAAGAGATTTTCGAACTATTCCCATTCGCATACTCATTCGAACGAAAGATGCTCTCAGGGTTAATGAAAGGTAGCTCAAAAGAGAGAATAATAAAATCGTTTCCAATGTATTTTCTACGTCTGGCAATTTCTGCATATCAATCTTTTATCTTCAATAAAATACTAAGTAATCTTCATTCCCAGGGATATCAAATCTTATCAAAAATGAAAATACCGATAATCGGTTATTCCACAGATATATCAAAGTTGCCGTTGGAGATAAAAGCATTATTACAAGATTTTCTTACCGAAGATGACTTAACTTTGAGATCCTTCAGTCACCAGATAAAGAAATTAAGTTCTAAGGGAACGGAAAGAGCTGCAATTACAAAACCTTCCCGAATTAAAATGCTAGCGGATTATAGCGAAGATGACTCTATACAGGTTCATTTCAGTTTATCTAAGGGCTCTTATGGAACGATGTTTCTGAGAGAAATAATGAAAAATGAGTTATTTTAAAAGAAATTATTCAGGATAGAATTTTCCTTCTTTCACTTTCCCATTCAAACTCTTTTGTGTAATAAGAGTCTCAATTGCTTTACTAACTGCTTTAGATGAAATTCCTTGAATCTCAATCTCATCAATGGGGGTGGGCTTTTCGATTAACTTAACTGCTTGAATGAGTAATTCTTTCTTTGATGTACCTGAACCCATCTCATCTCCCTTTATTTTTTTAAGAGCTGCACGAACTGAGGCGTTACATTCTGGGCATCTAAATGACCCCATAATCGTAAGAGTAACTCTTCCCTCTTTATCGGGCATTGGACTTACTAACTGCCAAGTTTTGGAGGGAGGGGTTTTTACTGGATCGAGTTCTGTACCACATTTCTTACAAGAGATTTTTTTCTTCCTTTTTCCAGAGCTCATGAAATAATCACATCAGTCTTTGATTGTTCTCTTTTTTATAATTCAACCATTTGAATTGAGGATTTCAAGCAGGCAGGGCAAAGTTCTGCACTGAGAGGTCTTGCAACTCGTTTTCCGCTTTTTGTTTTAGTTTTTTTGTTAGTACGTAACTCACTACCGCATATTCGACAGTGAGAAGAAGTAGCGGACTTTTTGGTCTTGTGATTAACAATATGTCCACCTGGAGTTTTCTTTTTTACTATATTTTTAGTCACTAAGTTTCACCTTTGAAATAATTAATCAGGTTGTAGACCTGCAAGTTTTTGAAAGATTGATCCGAATGTAATACTTCCTCCAAAATACCACCAGACATAATCTGGACGAAAAACTTGGCCCCATCCTTCCACATACGTGTATGTGCCTATTCTTAGAAGTATACTTTCTGGTAATTCAAACGGGATTACTGCAGGGATCGCTTCACCTCTGTATATATTAGAGAGAAGGACAAAAAATAACATTAAGGGAAGAAATGTAATGAGTAAAGGTTTCATTCTCATTGATGTTAATTCAGACTGTAATTTCTTCATCTTGTCGGCGTTTCTTTCGTATTTCAGCTTTAACTTCGTATCAGCTGTTTTCATCATCTCCATTCGCATTTTATTGTGTTTTTTTGTTTCTCTCGTTAAGGTACCTAATCGATCTATGTCTATCATATATCTTGACACTAAAGTAGACCCAAGAGACACAAAGAAAGATACTATTAGAATGAAAATTGATGATAAGGGAGGGTTTTCAGGAGGAAAAGAAGCTAAAGTTGTTAAGAATGTGTTTAACGTTTCAGCCAAGAATATACCAACATTATTTAGAATAAACATCGTGTGTTCCTTCAATATCATCTTATTCAGGACTAGGGAGGATAAATCAAAGTCCTTCTTCATAATAACGATTTTAATTTTCTGTTTTATCTTCTCGTATCATGATCACAATAACCCTCTTAGATACCTAATATTATGGTAACTCGAAGGTTTATCAATATTATTTTATTAGAACTCTTGTTATACGTTGAATGAGTTCTTATCATTTGCAAGTAAGGGCTTATTGGTTTTTCCATACCAATCTTTTAGCTTCTAATGCGTACTGCAATATTTTCTCAACAGACCGATCTTCTGTTAAATTTTGTGTTCGGATCATGCGTTTTAATCTGTTAATTTCCTTTTGAGCTCTACGTGCTTCAGTGACAAGGCCTTTTTCTTGAGCTGATTTGATTATTTGTTCCATTTCTTCAACGTCATCAAGGTCACCGACTGAGATTTTTAGCATTACATTTACTACCCTCGCTCGTAAAAATCCCCGTACATGATCTGTTGTTTCAGATATTCTTATTGCATCTTGAATTAGACTCTGAGCTTCTGATAGATGAATTGTATCGAAAAAAATACGGTATTTATAAAGAGAAATTACCGCTAAACTAATTAGAGCTCCATAAAGATCAGTAATTTTTGCTTCTCCTCGTCTACGAAGAATATAGTTATATAAATCTTCAGCATTTGTAAAATTCAGTTTTTTGAGCTGGATATTTCCTTTAATTAAAGCTAGAGACATTTTTCCTTGGAAGTATAATCTCGATTTTATATTCGTTTGTCTTAATATCTTATTTAATTCCGTTACAAGAGTATTTATCTGTTTATAATCATCAAAATCAAGAAATAAGTCACAAAATCTCGACAAATGACTGAATAACGCTGATTTCGGTATTTTACTCTTAATTTTTTCTATCCTGTTACTAAATTCTTCATAGAGGAAACCTAATTTTTCAGATGATGTAATTTGTTGATTCTGTGATTCAGCATCAGCCTTCGATACAAGAACCTCAATAAATTTCCTTTCATTATTTAAATATTGAAAAATTTGAGACGCAATGTCGAAATGATGGCTAGCTTCTTCAACATTCTCTAATCGAAGAAACGCCTCTCCGATACCATGATGAATAAGTGCTTTATAATAATTTCGGTTTGTTTCGATTGCATACTGAAGCGCAACTTGGAATTTGTTAAAAATTTGACCGAATTTTCCGATACCACGATTAACCAGATACATCCCATACTGATAATTTAACTTAATTAATCCTTCCTTGTCATTGAGTCGCTCATATATTTCTTGAGCATCATGAAACTCATTAAGAGTATCTTCCTGGGATTTAGATCTGAGGGCAACTTCTATCAATGAATCAGCTTGGCCCTTTGAGTAGTTAATTATTTCTGCGTTTTTCTTATTCTTAATGATATCAATTTCTGTTTCCATCCTTCCTTCCCAAATTCTTTCGTACATTGCGAGGTAATTTATTGCATCAATTGTAATTTGATCATTTTCTGATTCAGGATACTTCCTGCGAATTGTATACCAAATTTCCGCTGCCACCGTATCATGACCGTGAATCCATTCATTCCATGCCCTATCAAATTCAGCTTGAACAAATGATTTGGTTTTCATTAGATTCACTTCAGATGAATGCTTTATTGACCAAGTTGTTCCGCTTCTTCAAAAAATTGTGGAATTCCATCTGAAAATTATCTTTTGAAGGTAGGTGGAATTGTAAGGTATTATTACGAGAAGCGGGCTTAGTTAAATGGCGTTGTGCACAAACTGGGATGACGTATCGTACTCCTGAATATAATCTACGCTTTTTATACTGAAATCCAATCTCCTTCTCATTTGTTTGATATTTGCATTTCTTACATCGAAATCCCTGATTCTGCCCGAGAGATTTTAGTGCAGTGTTACATTGTGGGCATTTCAATGGAATTCGTGCTAATGGTTGTTGTAGTTTAATAATTTCAAATTGTTCCAAATTTATCGTTATTGGATAATCTTCAGAGGCAGGCCTTACTCCACCATATACCATTAATTCATCTCCCCTTATTAACTCTCTTACAAGTTTCCTAAATTTCTTAGTTGGTTCATAGGCTGCACAATTAATGATTTTTTTTCCAGTATCTATAGAAAATAAAACGTGTCCACCATTTATTAAATATGGTTCCGATTTAACTATTCCTCTAACTTTTACAGAAAAGTACGGTTTAATATCCTCTCCCACAAATTCCTTAGGGAAATGAGGTTGAGTGTGTTGATTCGACCGAAATAACATAACAGAACTAATTTTTTCCAGTATTTTAATTTCGTTCCACATTTGAATAACAGATTTAGCGGTTTCTCCACGTATCCCTACGTAAACTGGGTCTGGACCGTGGGGAGCAATCATTAATTCATTGTGTACATAATCAAAATTCCCAAATGATAATGATATTAATTTATCAGCAGTTATTACCGATTTTTCATCAACCATGCGTGTAGATCTTGTCTGTTTTGGGTCCCTGTATGCAATGAATTCAAATGTGTAGTCAGAATAAAGATCAACACCAATTGCTGCGCTTGCTCCAATTAATCCTCTACCCTTCTTAATAGAATAATACCTACCATTGAAGTCATGTTTTAGAATTTTTTTCATTTCCGCTAATGTAATAACGGTATAAAGTGCCTTATGATAAATCTTTTTAGTTCTTGGATCAGGTTTTCCAACCTGTAGGACAAGTCCAGGATCAGTATTTTTTGCCTTAATGTCTGAATGGGTTTTAACTAGATCAATACATTTATCCCAAATTTTTTCTATTTGATGAGTGGTAGAAATAAAACTAATGGAAACTGCACCGTTTCCTCGAGTTTTATAAGGAATATTTGGATTTAATCTCACTAATTTAGGAAAATCCAGGAATTCGACACCATGATTCTCCAAGGTATCAACGAGTAGTGTTGCTAAATATGTTGTACACATACCCTCATGAGAATCAGTATCATCAATACCAATATGATATTCCTTGAGCATTAAATTGTCATTTCCTAGAATTTAAAGTTTAGAAAGAACACCTGCAATTAAAAGTGGAAGAACTAAGGTAACATCACCCATAATATCAATCCATTTAGCATCGGATGTCACTTTTCCCCATGAAACTGCTTCTTTTATAGAAGCGCCACTAACCCCTCCATGTTCGGGTCGATCCATCGTAATTTGAACAGCATAGCTTAATCCGTCATGTAATTGTGACCCGTTCATAATGAAATGCTTTGGAACTCCACCTCCCAGGATTAGAGCTCCCATTTTTTTGGATCCATAGATTATTTCTGAAAATTCACTATGATCTTTTAATACATCAATGTTTAATGGTTTAATTTGCGAAAAAAGCCAAGATTGTACACCTAACATGCTGTCAGCAAAGGACGGGGTAAAAATAGGAATTTCCTTTTCATGTGCTATTCTAACGATAGAATTTGGATCAGTTACATATCGTCCAATTTCATAAATAAACCGGCGTGTACTCATGGATTCTTCAGGGACATGATCCAAAATCTTCTGGAGTAAGTTTTCAAATTTTATAAAAGAATCATACGAAATAAATGTATCGAAGATTCTACTCACATCAAGTTCCTTTATTTTTTTATCATCTAGCAGACTATTTCCATGGAAATGTGATCCTCCTGAGGTTTCTAATAAATCATGGCTTAAATTCGCCCCAGTAGTAACTATACAATCAATCATCTTATTATCGATCATTTTATATATAATTTTCCGCATTCCACCAGGAATGAGAGCGCCAGCAAGTCCTAAAAAGACAGTACATGAATCATCCTTAATCATTTCCACTAAAAGATCAGTAGCTAGTCCAACTTTCCGACAAGTAAATCCTCCATTCTTCATGGAATCTAAAAGCTCAGATACACTCATATTAGGATTAATATCTACCTGTTTCATTTTGTGTAGTTTCATATTTGATAGATCTCATTTATTATGTTGATAAATTATCGAGACTCATCGTTATATCTAATAGGGGGGTCACTGGTACAAATGACTCTTCATCTAAAATTCTTTGAGACACACTTCTCATAAAATTTAAGTCTTAAAACAAAATCTAAAACGTGTTTTTTATCAAAGGATTTCAGATCATTGTCATTACATTCTAATTATGGATAAAATAAACTGAAGGGCGTTCTTCCATACAATACGTTGAATTGAAAGATATTGAATACGCTCCTGCTTGTAAAAAGACAATATATTCTTTTTCTTCTATTTTGCCTAATAAAACCAAACCATCTAATTCATCTTTTCCTTTATAGTAATCTAACGTATCATTAGACGATCCCACAATTTGATACTTAATAAGTGGTACTTCGAGATTGTATTTCACCTTTTTGATTGGGAACTGCCAATCTGCAATTATAACATCTGGGATAGTATTGTAAAAACTTCCATTAACACATGCGATGTTTAAATTGGATTCTCTTTCTTTAATCACAGAGATTTCAAACGCTAAAATACCCGCAGGAGCGGTTAAATATCTTCCTGATTCAAGAATTAAATCTAATGATGATAGTTGACCAGCAAAGACTTCTTTTATTACTTCGCTGAACGATTCGATTCTTGGAACATTTTTTTCTCCGTAATAAATAGGAAATCCTCCCCCGATATCAAGTGTATTTACTTTGAGGCCTATCTCCTCAATTTGGGTAATTAGAATGCTTATTTTTCTCATTCCTTCCCTATATTGATCCAAATTTACGATTTGGCTTCCTAAATGAGCATGAAGACCTTGAAAATTCAACCATTTCGATTTCACACAATAATCGAATATATCTTTGAATTGGGAATCCATTGTCAAGTTTTCTGGCGTTAGAATACCAATTTTACTATTCCTACCTGCACACGAAAATAAGGTATCTTCTAATTGTATACCCGGATTTACACGTAGTAAAATATTTACCGAGACTTCTAATGCCTCACAGACTCCCTCAATTCTTTTCATATCACTCCAAGAATCAATTGCAAATAAACCAATCCCTTGATCAACGCAATACTCAATCGTCGACACATTTTTCACAATGTTAGTAAATATAATCTTGCTTGGATCCCCACCAAGAGCATTGATATGTTTTACTTCTCCTATAGAGGTAACTTCAAAATAAGCATTTTTTTCCATGAATGTCTGAGCCACCTCAGTTAGGGGATTAGATTTCACAGAAAAAGCAATCTTCAAAGATTGGCTATTAAGGGAAGTAAAGGCCTTGTAAATTCTTTCAAATTGTAGTTGAAGAATTTTCTGAGAAAACACAAATAATGGAGTCTTATGCTGTTTTAGGAGCTCTTCTAGGTTCAATTCATTGAAATAAAGATTATTCCCTTGGTATTCAAACAATAAATACTCCTTTTCATCTAGAATATCTCTTTCAGAGTTCAAGACTTCTGTAGCTCCTACCTTCAAAGAACCAGTGAACTATAAATCAGATTAGTCTTTTCAGGAAATATTATTTATATTTGTTTTAGATATTTATTTATGTGTGATTCCTCGTGAGTAATCTAGATTTTGTATCTCACTATCCACAGTTATTTTGTGGGCTTATTAAAAATGATTGGGAAGACAAGACGCCCAACTATAATATTTTAGGTGTTCCGTTAGATGTTTCTTCATCCTATCGTCCTGGGGCCCGTTTTGGTCCTGATAAATTAAGAAGAATACTTCAATCCGAGAATTTTGAGTGTGTTTCAGAGAAAGGGATAGATTTAACAAAGTATTTTCGACTTAAAGATTGGGGAAATGTTGGAATCATTAATACTGATATAGAAAAAAGTTTAAGACGAGTAAGTGAGGGTGTTGTTGATTTAATTTCATTTCAACATCCATTTCTTCTCTTGGGAGGTGATCATAGTATTACGATCGGTGTTGGTAACGCATTTGAGAAGGCTAATATTCCTGTTCACACCATTTACATCGATGCACATTTGGATCTTTATGATGAGGTGAATGAATCTCGTTTTTCTCACGCATGTTCCCTAAAGAGGCTCTCCGAATTAGAAATATTTGATGGGGCAACTATTCTCGGATACAGAGATTTTTTAAAAGAACAAGTCGATTATGCGAAGAAGAAGAATATGTTATTATATTCTACATCCTCTTTACATCATCAGACAAGTTTATACGATTTTGGAACTTCGTTAATTCGAAAATTAGAGAAAAAGAAACAACACTTTCATATTTCCATTGATTTAGACGTCTTGGATCCAAGTTTTGCTCCTGGAGTAGGTAATCCTGTGGCATGTGGGCTATCTAGCCGTGAATTAATTTCCTTACTCTCTGGGATTTTTAATGGACTTCCCTCAGAGAAAAAATTTAGCTGGGATATCGTGGAGTATAATCCTCTTTTTGATACATCAGATATAACTGCCTTCTTCGTAATTAAACTCCTAATTGAATTATTAGGGGAACAATTGAAATTTGTTTAAGGGATAATGTCATTCTAACTTTTCATTTTCCAGAAATTTCATATTAATTGAAGTGAACACCCTTTCTGTTCCAAGAGATGCTAGAATCTTGTTCCAGAGCTGAGAAAAATAAAAAAAGAAGATCCGAATTTCAAAGGATTAATTGGTGAAAATCTATGACACGAGATCCAAGTAGCTTTTTTGTCACTGAAATGGAAGAAATTCGTAACGCAGGTCGAGAATGGGTTCATCGAACTCTACAAGGCGCTTCTGATACTTTATGTAAGGTTGAGGGTAAGGAAGTAATCATGTTATGTTCAAATAATTATCTTGGATTGAGTAATCATCCTAAAATGAAGGAAGCAGCAATTCAGTCTATCAAAACCCATGGTGTTGGCTCAGGATCTGTCCGAGCCATCGCAGGTAATATGGATTTACATGTACAATTAGAGGAACGTCTTGCAGACTTTAAAGAACAAGAAGCTGGATTTGTTACCTCCGCTGGCTTCACTGCAAACGAAGGAATCATACCACAGTTAGCTCCTGGTAAAAACGATATCATTCTGTCAGACGAGCTGAATCATGGATCAATAATTGATGGAGTACGATTATCGAAAGCTAAACGGGCTGTATATAAACACAATGATATGGGCGATTTAGAAAAGGTTATAGCTGAGCTAGATAAGCAGAATCCGAGGAGAATTCTCCTGATCACTGATGGAGTATTTTCAATGGATGGAGATGCAGCCAAATTAGACGAAATATACAAGATAGCTTCTCCTTATGGTGCAATGTTCTATGTTGATGATGCCCATGGAGATGGGGTACTTGGACGAAATCACTCAGGCAAGGGGCTTGTTGATCATTACAACTTACAAAGGAAAGTAGATATTGAAATGGGCACTTTTTCAAAGGCCTTTGGCACGATGGGTGGTTCAGTTGTTGGATCAAAAGAGTTGGTGACTTGGTGTAGGAATAAAACTCGATCATATTTATTATCAGGGAGTCACCCACCTGCCACTGCAGCAGCTTCTATTAAAGCCTTAGATCTAATTGAACATGAGGAACCAGACTTAGTACCAAGATTGTGGGATAATATTGACTATTTTAAAAAGAGAATTATCGAGATGGGATATAATCATGATATTACTGACGCATCTACAACAGCTATTATACCCATTATCTGTGGTGATCCACTTAAAGCAAAAGAGATATCAAATTCATTGTATAGAGATTACGGGATTTTCGCTCTTCCAATTGTGTTCCCTATGGTTCCTAGAGGATTAGATAGGATACGTGTACAGGCAAATGCAGCTCTTACAAAAGAACAATTGGATGAAGGAATTCGAGCGTTTGAGGAGCTTGGAAACAAACTAAAAATCTTCTGACAATTTCCAATTTATTCTTCCTCTTCTCCTGTATGGACAAGTTTACGACGGCTTTTTACCATCACCTTACCAGAATAGCGGAATACCTGTCCACAATCTGGACAATACCAGTACTTTCGGGATGCCTCATCCCCGCTGGAGAATTGATAAAAGCCTTGAAAAACTGCCCTAGGGTGTCGACATCGTTTCTTTTTCCGTTGTTCATATGTCTGGGTCATTAATTTCGGAATTGGTGGCGGTTCATCAACTAAGATCCGTGTCTTATCCTTTTCAGTATGTTTTATGAATGTGGTTTCTTGAAATGCTTCTTTATCTACTTTTTCGCCTTCGAATATTTCTTTTTTACATTTTGGACACCAATATATCAGTTTCCTTTCTGACCCAATCCTCTGTGTTGTAATCAAAGTACCACAGGTCTCGCAGAAAGGGCTAGGCATTATAGTAATCCTCAATTTTCAATCAGTTATCAGGATTATGGAATTATTTTCTCCTTTCAGATGTTTTTCTTAGATCGAGGTTTACCTTTATATTCAGAATTAACTTAAAACGATGCTAAAAATCTATAAAATAGTCATTTATCTAAATAGCTTGTTTTGTACGCTTATAATTTGATTGATATGAGTTATTATTTGGATTAAAGATTTACTGCGGAGATATTTTTGAAAATTCCATATTTAGGTAAAGTGAGACTTCATTGGTGCGACTATTGCCAAGTTCCACTTATAAGAAAACACTGTAGTACCTGTGGTAATTCTGGGCAAAAGCTTAAGGTCACCCCTCCAGGAGATATTCGTCCTGCATTCGATGGAGATGTATCACGATTAATTAAATTGGTGGAAATTCAATATGGAGCGGAATCAGCTAATATTTTCCGAAATATGATTAAAAATCAGATACTTCTTCTAAATAAAGTCCCTTATATTGATAGAATGGATGAAATATATTATCTTGGAAAAACAATTGGGCTACTGCGTTTTAATCCGCTTAAAGAGGATTTCGAGCTACTACCAAAACTTGCTTTAGCACGTAAGCTTTGGCATAAGAATACATCTCATTGGATTGAAGTTGACATTGGAGCAAGAGAACCAATTAAGAAGGGAGCTTCCGTCCTTACTCCTGGCATAACAAAAATTCATGGAGAAATCAACCTGAATGATCCAACGATGATTGTTTGTCGAGATGAGGTCATCGCTGTTGGTTTAGCAAAGATGGACAGCAGAACTATGCTTAATTCTCCCCGTGGGATTGCCATTAAGACAAAATACAGAAAAGAATTATTCCTACCTGAGCCTTTATCTCATTCTTCATGGAAAAAAATAATTGAAGCTAATCACCAATCGCTAACTGATATAGAGGATGAAGCTATAAATTTTATCGAGAAATCGGCTCAGAATTTCAAAGAAGTTGTAGTGGCTTATTCAGGAGGTAAAGATTCCCTAGCAACGCTGAACCTCGTAGCTCAATCTGATGTTCCATATGAGATAATTTTTGCAGATACAGGATTAGAATATCCTGAAACACTTGAGAATGTTGAACTAATAGGAAAAAATTACGGACGAAAAGTTTTAGTTGATGAAAATGAGACATGGGATTTTTGGGATCGGTTCGAGCAGTTCGGACCTCCTACACGAAACTCTCGGTGGTGTTGTAAATCTGCCAAACTCGCTCCTGTTAATTCTATATTAGAGAAGAATTTTCCAGATGCTGGTCAAGTCTTAACATTTTTGGGTAAACGTCGCTATGAATCGTTAGGACGTTCCCAAGAACCCCGTATCTCTCAGAATCCTTGGATACCAAAGCAAGTATCAGCCTCACCAATCAATAATTGGAATGCCTTTGAGGTTTATTTATATATTAAAGCTCGGGATCTTATGGAACTTCTAAATCCGCTTTATAACAAGGGTTTCATTCGAATTGGCTGTTGGGTTTGTCCAGCTTCCTCTCTAGCTGATTTTTCCATCATGGAAAAGACTCATCCTAATCTCCTCAATAAGTTAAATAGCAGATTAGCAAGAATAAAATCAGGGCGGAATTTTCCTCGTCAATACATATCTTGGGGTTTATGGCGATGGAAACTCCTTCCATCGAAAGTTTTGAAGCTACTTAAAGGAAAGAATATTGATTACAAAATAAAAAATTCTTCATCAGAATCTAGCTCACATCTTCAGTTTTTTATAACACAATCCCCTTCACCCTGTATCTTGGGAGGATTTTCCAGTTATATTTCAGCAAATCAATTACTCGAACTAGAATTGGTTGATCAATTACTTCCAATTATTGGGAAAACAAACTTCAATGAGGAATTAGATGTTCTTTACTGCACAGATTCCAAAGGTTGTCGAACCGATCTTTTTCGGGATGGATCAGTCATTGTAAGAGACGATTCGAAGGATATTTTGGAAATTAAAGCAGTGGATTTTGCAAAAACAATATTTCGTATTACCTTTTGCGATGGTTGTGGTATTTGTACCTTTAATTGCGAAGAAGAAGCGTTATTTCTTGAAAGCGGAAAAATAAATGTTTATTCTGAAAAATGTATTCATTGCATGAAGTGTAACAGTTTTTGTCCTTTGTTAAGATATCGTAGCGATACCAGTTACGTAATTAAGGATGATTAATAATTCTTTATTGGTTGTACATATTCCATTCATCTTAGCAGAAAAACAAAAAACCTTGCCCTAAAAGCTCCCCTTGAATTGTTTTTAGAGGTTTAACACATTTGACCGGGCGTAAAGATCGAGTTATTGATGGTGCAAAGTCCATTCTGTTAACCAGAGGCTTTGAAGTAACTTCTGAAGTTGAGAATGAAGAGTATCATGATATTTTCGGCAAAAATCCAGAGGGGCAGTCTATCATTGTCCGAATACCCGAGAAAGAAGTCGTTGGTGTTCGTGAATTAAGAGAATATAAAGATGAAATCGAAGAAAAGGGCTATGATTACGCCTTACTACTCGCCTTGAATAAATATACTCACTATGCTAAAAGAGAGGCCAAAGCAGCAAATATCGAGACTTTTTCAATAAAATTCCCCTTCTTCAATCTATTTAAACATTATCTCGTTCCTGTTCATGAGTTTGCAACTGAATCTGAAATTCAAGAATTAGAGAAGAAATACTCAATATTTACTTATCAACTTCCCAAAATTTCGGCTGAAGATCCTGCAGTTCAACTTTTAGGAGCAAAAATTGGGGATGTATTGAAAATTAAAAGAAATAGTCCAACTGCTGGTGAATTCTTAGTCTATCGAACAGTAGTTCCCTAATTGAACCGCGAATTTCATTTTGAATTGAGGGTTTATATGACCAAGAACATAAAAAAGTCAATGAAGGGGGTTCAAAGTGACCTCAAACGTCTATAGATTCTCTCTAAAAGCATGATCACAGACAAGAGATACATTGAATCGTTGAATTATTATAATCCATCATAAGAGGAATGAACATTGAAAAAACTGAAAAATTCTTACGTCTTATTTTTGTTTGTCATTTTTCTAACTGCGATCGCAATTGAGGATAACAACTCACCCTCAATGATAGCCGTGGGTGCAGTTTCTCCTACCCTCGAATCAGATATTGCGATTGGGATAGATATGGGACATAATAATAATATATCTGAAAGCCAACTTAGTAATCTTACAGCATTATTAAATGGTATATTTAGTCCAACTGAAGATGTAAAGTTTTTCAGTGACAACATAAATGAGGATGCACTTAGAACAGTTGATGTACTCCTCGTTTTAGCTCCCACTACGTCATTTACTGATTCAGAAATTCAGGATGTAGAAGACTTCATTAAAGGTGGTAAATCAATGCTTGTCGCTACAGGGTATATGAATCAAACAACCGAGAATTCCAATGAGATTCTTGAAAGATTTGGACTTTCCTTCAATCTCTCCAGTTCTATTATACCAACTGAGGTGAGAGAAAATACAGGCATTACTGAACATTACGATTATTTAGCACGGAATTTCACAACTCCTATTACCCCAATTACTGAAAATATTTCACAAATCGAATTACCATATGCTCTTGGAATTTCATTTAATAGTTCAAAATTGGAAACGTATGTTTCTCCTTCGATTACTTACTTTAATCCCCTCCTATTGAAAGATTCAACAGTAGAACCATCTGAAAATAATACATTGGCATCAACTTTAGAATTTGAGAATGGTGCGCGAATTCTTACAATTGGTTCCGTCGATATGTTTAATGATACATATATAAAACCTCTAGATAATTCAACGAGCGTTTTTCTAGATAATTCTGAATTTATAACCAATTCTATCAGATGGCTTGGACGTAATACAGGAATTATGAGTTTTTATAACCCATGGACGAGTCTGGAAGGACAATCCGTTAAATTGGGAGTAATTATTGACGGAAACGTTACTTTGGTTAACTCTAAAAATCAGAGTTTATCTCAAACTCAGATCTTTATTGCTTTAGAACGAACAGGAACTATTCTAGCGCAAAGAATTCTGAATGTTGATCCTTTAAATTCAACTAGGTTTTTTGGAAGTATCAATACTGAAGGATTGAGTAGTGGTAGCTGTGATATTATCTTCATTGCTAATCGAATTGGCTATCTCCCAATTCAAGTATTCGCCAGCAGAATCTATTTAGAAAGTCCCTTCCCCTCTCCAGTTCTTCCAGATTTTGCATTGTTTGGACTCTTAATTGCAATTGTGGTTCTATTTGTATCCTCTGCTTTCCTCGTTCGAATGAATTTGAAAGAGTAATAATCTACTTTTTCTCTCTCTTTTCTAAAGAATTAAAGATTCCGCAGAGATTTCAAACGAATCAGGGAGTAATAATAAGTAATCTAAGTTACCCAAGTTCAATATTTCGAAGTCATACTGTCGAATCAAAGCATTGAGGGACTGGAGGAATCTTTTTGCTTCAAGTGATTTTGTGATACGAAATTCTCGAAAAAAAAGGACAATAACATTTTGTCTCATCATCTCTAATTCGATCTCATCACTATCCCGAATATCCTGAATGGAAATACACCTCACTCTCTGAAGCTTCCCTTTAAATTGCCGATGGAGATTATTCCGTATATTAGATATGAAAGTACTCATTTTTTTTCCCAATGATTCGGGTTCAGGATTATAGATCATAAGAACTCGTAAGAGCTGTTACATCATGTTCATACTGAGTAGTACCAAGATTAGATAAAACTCATCATAACATCTAGCTCATATAATATGTTCAAACGATGTCTCCAGTCTTTTTTTTCCATCCCTAAGTCATATTACTTTGAGAAATAACGGTTCACACCCTTATTAACTGTTTTTTCTCAATGACCATAAAATAAGGTGAAACGGGCCCGATGAGATTCGAACTCATGACCCCTGCGTTTCTTCAAGACGCAATATATTGTGTCTTTCCGCAGCGCAGTACTCTGTCTAGCATTGCTGTGTTCACGAAGTAACTTCCAGCATTTAGATCCAGGCTAAGCCACGGGCCCATTGTGTATGCGTTTAAGTAATTCTGCTTCTATAATTGGACAAAATATTAGAATTTGAAATAGCTTTTGGATCTCAATCCATTGGAGGGATAATATACTCTCTGAAGATATAATTTCATCTTTCTTGATTTCATTAAGGATCTGAACTATCATTTCAGTTTTAATAGATTTTTCATGAATTATTGATAACTAGTGTTCGTTAAGCATAATTAAATTCCTGATGAGTAAGTTATTGTATCGAAACAAAAACAAATAAAAGATGAATTTTTGAATAAATTTTGTTAAAGGATATTTTTGAAATAACAAAGGTGTATTGATATGAAAACTCCCACATTAATAGGTACAATTGTATTTGGATTCAGTATTCTAGTCACCGCTATTGCTGTATTTCGATTAGATTTTATCTTAACTAGTGAACCTAGGGCCGAGTATTTTGAGTTATTCTTCATATGGATTGCTGGTATTGTTGGTGGTTTTGGGATGGGATATGGCAGTCGTGAGAGTTTTGGCTACAATGAAGGAAATAATGCAACAATTATTGGAGGTATGGGATTCATTGTGAGTGTGATTCTAGCCGTCTGGATGATGATTAATGAAACTCCTCCCTTTATGGGAATTGCTATTGCCTTTATAGGCTCAATTTTAGCCCTCATTGGCTTATACATAGTCATAGTGTCAACACAAGAATCTTATTAAACTTCTTTACACTCGAAGAATATTACTACAGTATTGTGACTATGGGTGGCAGAAGAATTAAGTAGGAAACCAAAGGTCTATTACCTCATCGATTCTGTAAAACTTCAGTAATAATTTCTACTAGGGAGGGTTTCCCCTGTTCTTCTAAATCATAAGTTACTCTAATTGTAGGTTTTTTTATAGACAATAATCGGCCTAGATTAATTGGTGTCCCAATAACGACTGTTTCACAATCGGATGCATTGATAGTTTCCTCTAATTCTTTCATCTGTTTTTCACCATATCCCATTGCTGGTAAAACATCTGATAAATGCTTGTACTTTTGGTAAGTTTTCTTAATGCTTCCAATAGCAAAAGGTCTTGGATCAATAATTTCCTTGGCCTTATATTGTTGTGCTGCTATATGACCCGCTCCATATTTCATTTCTCCATGTGTTAAGGTCGGCCCATCTTCAACAACCAATACTCGTTTATTGAAAATTAGATTGGGGTCTTTTACAGTTATTGGTGAGTTAGCGATCAGAATTTTTGCCTTTGGATTAAGCTCCTTAATACTCTCCTTGAGTTTCGCAACATTTCCAGGGGGGGCTGTTGCTGCTTTGTTTATAATCACTACATCAGCACTCCGGACATTAACTTCACCTGGAAAATAAGCCCTTTCATGGCCAAGACGATGAGGGTCAGCGATAGTAATTGTAAGGTCTGCCTTGTAAAAACTCCAATCATTGTTACCTCCATCAAAAAGAATAACATCTGCTTCTTTTTCCGCTTCACGAAGAATCTCTTCAAAATCTACTCCAGCAAAAACAAGGTTTCCTTCAGTAATATGAGGTTCATATTCTTCCATCTCCTCAATTGTGCATTCATGTCTTTTCAAATCTTCATATGAGTCAAATCTTTGGCATCTCTGTTTTTCCAAGTCTCCATAAGGCATAGGATGACGGATAACTGCAACCTTTTTACCTTGCTCTCGTAAGATCTTGCCAATTTTGCGTGTAGTCTGACTCTTCCCTGATCCAGTTCTTACTGCAAGTACCGAAATCACAGGTAATGTAGATTCTATCATCGTATGTTTTGGGCCTAAAATACGAAAATCTGCACCATTTGCAAGGACTTGTGATGCTAAATTCATAACATATCCATATGATAAATCTGAATAAGCTAATATTACCTGTTCAATGTTATGAGTTATGATAAGCTTAGCTACGTCCTCTTCTGGGTATATGGGTATACCTTCTGGATAAAGGTCACCTGATAGTGTAGGGGGGTATCTCCTATCAGATATATCGGGTATTTGAGTTGCAGTAAAAGCAACGATTTCATAATTTTCATTAGTTCGAAAGTAAGTGTTGAAGTTATGGAAATCCCTTCCCGCAGCTCCTAGTATTAGTACTTTTATCCTTTTCAAGGCAAACCTCTCTTTAATCTTGTTTGATAGGTGATTTTCAGTTTAGTTTTTTAAAATATTCTCTCTTCAATGATTATATTACAACATATAACCAAAGAAGAAGTTTAAGTTCGTCGATTCCTTCTGCAAGTCATTGGATAATATCCAGCCATTCTATATTGGAAGTAAATAATTATTTTTTATAATAAAAATATTATTCTTGGATATTTCAAAGTAAGAAACTAAATCAGGTTATTATCGGCAATTCTCAGCCCCCTCAATGACTTCCCAGGTCGAAATAAACATCATTTTAAAAAATTCATTCTTAAACGAAAATACTAAATAACTCATGAAAAAACGTCCTTCCGCTTTGTTTGGTGAACATACAATGAGTTCCGATTATAAAGGATGGGCTAATCTACCCAAATCCGTTAAAATGTTAGACATTTCACTGATTGGTTACGGAATATTACTTATAATTTCATTCGCAATATATTTTTTCATTCTTGATCAAACTGTGCAGAATCTTATGCCAATATTTCTTGTAGCGTTATTACTACTATTTACATGGAATTTTCGTTCCAAACTGCTCTCTCAAGCGAAGAAGGAAGTTGAAAAACGATATTTCCGAGAATGGGTAATCATCTCCATAATTCTAATCAGCATGATTGTACTTCTCATTATCTTCTATCCAGTAACTTATTAGTAGAATTGTTCATCCTAGCAATTAAAGATAAGACTAGCCAATCTATTCTTTAGATGAGAAATCTTTCACTTATGATGAGGTTATCCCCGAATGAGTTGTTTAGACAACGATGAACTCATGAAGAGCCGTCTGAAGTGATTTTCAATCATTGTACTTATTTCACCAAAGGAGTAGGACCTATCATGAAGATAGATTTAATGGAAATACTAGCTTGTCCAATCTGTAAGAATGAGGAGCTTAAACTCATTATTATTGAAAAGGATAAAGAGGAAGTTGAAACAGGACTGATTACGTGTAATAAATGTTCTAGATATTATCCCATAAAGAAAACCATTCCAATCATGCTACCTGATGATTTACGAGATATGGAAGAAGATAGAAAGTTTTTACTTTCCCATAAAGAAAAGATTCCAGATGAAGTTTTGAAAAATGGAAAGCCTGTATCACTTTAGGGATAAATTTCTACTAAATCGTAAAATTATTCTGAATCAGCGAAAATTTTGATCGCTTTAACAGGACAGACGATTTCACAAGCACGACATTCAAAGCACTTCTCTGGAGTTATAATTGCAAGATTTCCTTTTTCTCCATTTTTAGTCTTCGGAGTTGATATGAGGATTTCTGCTGGACAGCTTTTAGTGCACTTCCAGCATAAAATACAAAGATCCCTATCTAGCTCGATCTTTGGTGGAATGTTATCCTACCTCATTTCGTAAGTAAGTTCCTTAGCTCAATTAATACTTTGTCAATCTCGTTATTTGCTTTCCTAAGTTTATTATCATAATCGATTTTTAACTTAGCATAGGCCTCTTTTCCGATCCGACCTTGTGTCTTCTTCTTCTCTAATGATTCGATATTTAGTAAGTAATCTTCTCTACTAGCTTCAGCAACTTCAATAGATCGCATTGACAACCGTATTCGAGGATTTTTCTCCGAGAGTTTGCGTGAAACTGTAACAATTGTCCTATCATTCTGTTGTTGTTGATTTCGGAGGATAATTTTCGTTTGTTCATATTCTCTAGCACTAATATTCTTCGATTTTCGTTTTCGATCTAACCTTAGAATTTGTTCACGAATTGCTGTTTTTTCTTCATATGATTTAACGAAACTTTTAATCATATCTAAAGGTATTTCTTCAAGTACAAGCTTGGTGGGTGTGTATCTGAATGAGAAGTTTCTAACAAAAGCATATGCAAGACCAATTAATAAAAAGAATACTGAAAAAGTTAATGGAGTGTAAAGTTGGTTTAAGGGACTCATACCAAATTCTATCCTCATTTGCTTGTTGCTAAGAGGGGTAATTTCTTCAAAACTAAATCGATATCCTCTACTATTAAACAATCCTAAGAAATGGTTTTTTTGAATAGCTGTAATGGAAACGGGACTTCTTAATGAACTTCTGTAGGTTGCGTCAGTAATCTTTGTTTCGGTTATTGAAGATCCGAACGGGAAAAGAAGTTCAAGCTCATATTTTTGAATTGTACAATTAAAGCTCATCGATAAGTCAGTTAATAGTTGAACTTTTCCTCCTCCGAGATTGTTAATAACCTTGGATGTTGGTTGTGCGTAAGAGAGAATGATATCATACTCTGCACCTTGTTCTATCTGAATTCTTGGTTTAAACTCAACTGATTTTTTCTGTGTCACTGGATCTGCATTTATCAGAGGAGTCATATTTCCATAATTATCAGTGATCCCAATTTTTCCTGATGAATCTGGTACATTGAATGATATTGTTGGAAAAGTGGGGCCTCCCAATGCGGTCGATAATACGGGGCCAGATTTTAAACCTATATTCTTAATAGTTATGGTTTGTTTGGTGTACACGGTTCCCCATTCTGATACTTCGATAGTGGTCACTAAAGATGTAAATGTCATAAAAGTCCCACTAACTTGGTAATAATCAATCGTCAAGTAATCAGTGAGATTTTGAGCAAGATTAGGGTTGTAAGAAGGAATGAAGTTTCGATCTGTAAGTGCTGTGAGGTTATAACTCCCGTATTCAGACTGATTTAACATTTCACGATCTATTGATTCTAATTCTTGGATATCCTCATACTGAAGAGTAGTTGCCTCTTGAGTAATAGTGCCAGTAAAATTGGTTTTAGTGGGGTTTAATGTATCATTATTTATTTTGATATCAACATCTGTTCCTACTCTCCATTCTAAATTGTATGAAGTTATGGGAATAGTAATAAGAGGTAAGAAACTTAAATTAAATTGGTAAGGATATTCAGTTTCCACTAGCTCATCGTTTTCATCATAAGAAATGGCATTTGGATGGTCCATATCTATGATTATTGTGACTAGTTCTTCAGAACCAATTGTAGGGAATTTAATAACAATTTCTGTTGTTTCGTTCCCAATGTAGACATCGTATGTTGTGTTTTCTGTCGCTGTATCGTTTTCAGAGTAGATTCTGACATACTTAGAAGAATTAAACTCCATTGTTGGTAGGGTATAATTTAAGGCGTTGATGTCTTGGCTAGTATTAGTTGATATTTGAATTTCGGTTCTGGATGAAGTATACCCATATTGGTTTGCGGTTATAGTTCTATCTACGTTGATTAGATGACTTGTGTTAGTAAATTCAGTAACATTGAAATACATTAATTCTGAGACATCAAGATTGTTTATTTTTGTATTCACTGAATCGGTGACCGTATTCGCCTCACCAGCGTTAGCTTGGGTATCAGCGATCAAGAATGTCGAAGTGATAACTAATGCGAGTATTAAAAAACGCAAACCATTTCCTAGGATTTTCTTCATTTATAATAACTCCGTATTATCTTTACAATCAATTTTAAGATCCTTTAGATTGAGCTTCTATGCAATCTTTAACTTTAATCTCTAAGTTTAAGGAATAATACTGAATGGTTCTCGTTTTTCAGAGTGTAAAATATTTTGTTCTTGATCCAATCTGAGATTTTGTTGTCTTTCATGAATAAGAATGATTTTAAAGAAATATTTCATTGACTTTCATCGTACTACTACGGATCTTGACATTGATATGTCTTTTAAGGAAACTATAATTACTATTGCTTCTTTGTATAATTCTTCTATTCTTAACGATCCTTTACGGTTCATTTTTTTAATTATTTTTAGTATAAGATGAAAAAAAGCCTTAAAATTGCAATTCCTTAATATTAAGCTGTTCTCGAAATAGAAAAAAATAAATGAATCAAAAATCTCCGTTCGCCTAAGGCTGAAAACAAGTTTTTTCAAGCTAAGATGACAGCAGAATTGTATTCTATTCCTGAATGAACTTGATAGATGGACTTAAAATTCGAGGTTTTCTTAATGACATCCAGATTTCTACAAGCTGTTCGACCCTTCATGTCGATTACTCCTGAGGTTGTAAAACCTACCCGTGAAGTTCATTTCAATGAAAAAATGATCTGGACTTTTGCCGCCCTTATAATATATTTTGTAATGACTTCTACACCTATTATTGGTGCAGATTTAGGACAAGGTGATCCTTTTGCATTTATGAGGACTATTACTGCATCTACACAGGGATCACTTGCCGAACTCGGTATCGGGCCAATAGTAACTGCAGGATTAATTATGCAAATTTTAGTTGGATCGAAGATAATTAATGTCAATATGGGAGACCCAGAGGAAAGATCGCTCTATACTGGAGCTCAAAAAGTGATGTCAGTATTAATGACGATTATTGAAGCTGGTGCTTTTCTGATAGGTGGAACCTATGGAACCGATTTACCCCTTAGTTCTCAAGTGGGGATTATTTCTCAATTATTAGTCGCAGGAATTGTCATTATCTTGCTTGATGAAATGGTACAAAAAGGATGGGGTTTAGGTTCAGGAATTTCCTTGTTTATTGCTGGTGGAGTCGGATTACAGATTTTCCAAGGATTATTTGCCCCCAATAATATTTTGGAGGGACCAAATAATGTAACCTCAGCTCGTGGGATTGTATTAGCATTCTTGTACTGGCTAGGAGAAGAAGGACCACTATCTGCCATTGGAAACTTGTTTTTTAGGTACAGTGTGAATCCAGCCCACAATTTAAATTTACCGTCATTGTCTATCCTCTCAGTAATTGCTACTATTGTTGTATTCATAATTGTGATTTATTTCGAATCAATGCGAATAGAAATACCAATTTCTTATGCTCAATATAAGGGAATAAGGTCTACTTATCCTATAAAATTACTTTACGTCTCAAATATCCCGGTAATATTAACATCAGCAGTTTTTGCTGATATATATTTCATTGCTCAGATGATATGGAATAGCTCAGGCCGAGAGAATTCAACGAGTTTATTAACCCAAATCCTTGGAACTTTTCAATTGGATACTGCGAGTGAGCAATATGTTCCAATAGGAGGATTGGTCTACTTTTTAACCCCTCCGCGCTCATTGATCGGGGAACAAGGCGTTTTCAATCTCCTAGACCCATTAAGCTCTCTCACACGAGCTTTTATATATGCCGTTATACTGATTCTTCTTTCAGTGGTCTTCTCTATGATGTGGTTAGAGACAGCTGGTATGGGTCCAAGAGATGTCGCTAGTCAATTTCTACAATCTGGTATGCAGATGCCCGGATGGAGACGTAGTAAAAAGATTGTTGAACGTCGCCTTGAGATGTATATTCCGACGATAGCAATCATCGGTGGGCTTTTCATTGGAATTCTTGCAGCTTTTGCTGACTTCTTAGGAGCCATTGGTTCTGGTATGGGCATCCTTCTATCTGTCAGTATTATGCGGCAGTATTTCGAACTTATTAGTAAAGAACGGGTCGCTGAGATGAATCCCGCTCTGCGTGGATTCCTAGGGATTAGCTAGAGGCTATTTGAGTCCTCTACCTTCCTATTTTTTCTTTTGCAGGTTAAATACTCAAAAATTAATATCTAAACAGCTCAATTGATTGTTATATTGACGAATTCAAGTTAATTTGATTTTTTTCCTCAGGCTCTTTAGTATTAATAAGAATGAGAATTCCAAGCGCACTAAGGATGAAAAGAAAGAGGATTGCTTCGGATATTCCAATTTTTTCCATAATTTGGCCTAAGAGGCTGAATCCAAGTATGGAAATAATGAGAGATACTGTATTGAAGTAAGATTCTTGAGAGCTTCTATACTCTGAATTTGTTATATCATAGTATAACTGCCAGTGAAGGCCTGAGGTCAATCCACTGATAAGAAGCCGACTCAGGAAAATAATTACAATAAAAAGAAGTTTCCAATAAACGCTTGTATTGAGTAGGAGAATGAAGAAGAATGAAATCCAAGCAAAAGGGAAATTAATACTATAAAATACAATTAAACCCTGACGGGGAGATTTAATGGACGCTGTAAATCTTCCTGAAAATCTACTAGATATTCCGTATACAAGATCCGTAATTGAATTTACCAGGGATAAAATTAAGATAGCTACCGAAGCGAAATCGATTGTAAAGTAATTTCCACTCCCAAAATTTTCAGGAGATAATAAAAAATACACCAATACTGGAAAAATGATTGTTGTAAAAGCCAATGAAGTAAAGCTCAGTATTCCAAAACATAGAAAATAAGGTGAGACATGAATGTAATTAACCATGAGTCTATTAGCCATACTTACAATATATGATTTTTTAAGGGTTGTTTCATTTTCTGATGGCAGAATAATATGTCTATTCCGTTCTATGGGTCTATAGTTCACCATAATGGTGCATCCAAAGATGAATCCCACTAATGCAATAAATCCTTGTAGTAAAAATATCAATTGGGGAGCTAAATGAGCTTGAAATAATAAAAATCCTCCTAGAATTGTTAAAGAAGAAACTGCAATCATTTTAACAAATTTTACATTGCCCATGGTACTACGAAACAGCTTATCACTCTTTTCATTTTTATCGATAAGATTTTCCCAAGAATTTAGAAACCATGCAATGAATGAGCCTGAAAGAAGAGCGGAGAATATACCAACTAATATTTCAAGGCATAATAGCTGAAACGAAGTTTTAGCGAAAATCAAACCGAAATAATATATTGTTAAACACCCCAAAGCACCACAAAATGCCCCTCTTTGCCCAAATCTGTCGGTGAGTACCCCCAAAGGGAGATCCAAGACGATTCCAAAAATCATACCAGTTGCTACAATACTTCCAAAAAGGGCGTACGATCCAAGAATTGAAATATAATATAAAGAAATCCATGTATGACTAAGGTAAATTACTGCAATAATGAGCTCGAGACTGAAAAATTTCAAAGTTAGACTTTTCAGCTCTTCAGGATAATTTTTAACCCCCAATAAGGTATCAACATATAGCACATGCTTGACCTCCAAGTTAACAAAGAAAATTCCTAATTATGTAGGTGAAAGTTGCTGTGCGATACTGGAGACTAAACTAAAGTTAACAATAGGGAAAGATTGAGAATTCACCTCTCCTCCAGAAATGATGACTAGATACGGTACCTTACCTAAATTCTTTTTATAATATTCAAGATATTGTTGAAATCGATCTCCGACAATCATTGCACGATTTCCACAATCAAAGAATAAACCAAATTTGGTGTTGTCTTCAATTAAAGATGATAAGCTTTTATCTAACAAGTTTTCAATTGTTACCGCGCTTTGGTTACAAATATACGATTGGAATTGTTCTTTATAATCAACATATAGCTTTTTAGCTACCTGATTCGGTGCTGTAATTAAAGCATGATTAAGATTTGGATTTATTGAAAGTCCATATAAGTTCTGACTCTTTTTATTATCAAGAATACATAAAGGTCTAAAGGGGTGATAGTAAAAGTATTTTTGGGTACATTCTTCAAGAATTTCTGGAGTTTTCTCCATCTCAAATAATTTAAGCAAAGAAATTGCCCCCCATTGCCCGTTTATACGTGGGATGAAACCCCCATCTAAATAACTGTCAAGAGAAAATGGTTTTTGATAATCTACTGTCGCTCCGGTGTCCGTTTTACTCATAAATCTTAATTCGGGAGAACTCAGAGATATAAACGTCATAGAATCTTTAAATGCTTTATAATTGTAAAACTGGTACGATTTATTCATTGAAATTGAGTCTACACCAAAGGTACCAGTATAATGAATACCTCGTTCATATAATTCTTGAAATAATGGCCATGCTGATGAATATGAGATTCCAATACCACCTATGTTCATGAGGAAATTAACAATTTTCCCTGAAAATCGGGAAAGAGCCGGAAAATCCCTCCAGACTCGATTATTTAACGCAAAGAATGGATTAAAGCCTTTAAGTCTATGGTTCAATAAATTTACCATAAGTTTTGGGAATCCTAGACCAGGTGGGAAAAAAATAAAACTTGTAGAAGAATTCTGTCGTAATTCTTTAGTTTCAATGTCTGTACATTTCTTTAAGATTTTCTTCGTTTTAGCCATAGTTCTAATACGAAAACGCTTTACAAGCTGTGTTCTAACAGAGATACCTGAAAAAAACATGATAGCTGCTCCTTTCAAACCATAATCCTGATTATTGGCTATTCCAATTCCTGAGCATCCCGCTAATGGAGTGTTAGGATATTTCTTCTTAATGATCTTCAAAGATTGACTATAGATATTTTTTCCACCTGGATGAGTTCCTGTAAAGTACAGAATTCCAGTTGGTTGAGTATTCAGCTCTTTTTCAGCCTGTTCAAGGGCGTTTTTCGTAGCCAGTTTTAAATTGTGATTGATACATAGACCAACGGATGCTTTCATTGTTTTTAATCCCCTATTGATTGTTTCCTATCAATTATTAATCCTAATCGTTTCGCGGTTCTGCTCATCTCTATTTCCATTAATCCTGTATTTGCTCTTGAATGTAAAATTGCAACTAGAATTCCTGAATTACCAGTACGATAGAAATAAACCGGTATCGCTTCATTTTGATTTATCTGCTTATTATATTTTATGGATCTTGCACCATGTTTGAGTTCTTCTTTGGTTTTGGAAATAATCTCTTTAACCCACTTAATAACGGATAATATCAAGTTAGAAGTTTCTGTATCATAAAAAGATGATATTACTCTACCATCTAAACGAAAAAGAATTGTCGCTTTCACATCTCGAAAAGTGAAAAGATGGTTTGCTTCTGTCTGGATAGAGGAGATCGCTTTTGTTAATCTTAAAGCCTGGTCGTCAATTTCACGCGTTTGAGATATCATATACAATAAGTCCTTTATCCTTTTGGAAACCGATGGGTTGAGGAGTTTCAGAGTGCGATGATCCACGGAATTTTCTTATGCTTAATGTTCTATTGTAAATTCCCCCTAGTCCGATATGTTCAAGTTCTATTATAGAATCAGACAGAAAAAGAGGAATTCTTGCCAACACATCGCCAAAGCCCTTTTCTAATGTAATTACTGATGTTCCAATTTCTCTTAAGGAAGAAAAAATACGATTAATTGCATTACGTTGTTGATTTGGGTCCGAGATTTCAAGGAGTAATGGGGTCAAAGGATCAATTGCTATTCGTATACCTCCGGAATATTTGGAGGCGGTTTCCTTTATCACTTCAAGATATTTAGGAAGTTCATTCATGAAAAATCTTAATCCAATCTCTCCTGAAGTTAATTCTGAATCAACATTGAAAGCAACTTGGAATTGTAAATTTCCTTCTCGATATTTCTTGTTAAAGTTTTTTAGGCCGATATCGCTACAATCTCTTAATACCGAGTTTATATTCTGTTCTAAAGAAACATAAAGCGCTGGAGTATGTAGATCATCAGAACAGTACTGCCAACAAAAAGTGGATTTGCCACACCCAGGATCCGCAATGATTACATTCACTGAATGCTCTCTAAATCCACCATTCACAAGCTTGTCAAACCCGATAACGCCACTGTGTATTCTCGAATTTTGCTCATTAATCGTTTTTCTTAATAATTTTTGCATAATTAATTCCTCATGAAACTAGAAGTTTGTTAGACAATTGTTTGTTTGAGTTTGAAGATATATTACTTAATTTGCTGTTTTTTCTTTCGATCGTTAGTAGGACTTTCTCAAAAATATTCATGACTGATTTTATATCCTTAGCTGAACATTTAAAAGAAGTAATACAGTTGAACCTTTGAATATATCGTGCTAAATTAAAATTTTTCTCATCATCGGTTGCTAAGTCGGATTTAGTGCCGATTAAAAATCGTGGGATAGTCGGTGTTATGAACTCAAGCCATTCAGAAAGATTGAATAAGGAAGAAAGATCGGTAAGGTCAAAACAAAGTAATGCTGCATCTGCACCTTTGCAGAACTCACCAAAGACTCCCATATGTTTGAAATGTTCTTGACCCCCAAGGTCCCAAATCTGCAATTTACTCACATCCTTGTCTGAATGGGTGATAATCTTTGAATGGAACTCAACTGCGATCGTTTGTTTCGATTTCGTAAAAAAATAATTATCAATGTATGATTTAGAAATTGTAGTTTTTCCTACACCTCCCTCTCCTAAAAGTACTATTTTTATCGGTTTTTTTTCTTTCGAAGGAACTAACTGCAAATAATACACCGATTTCATAACTTGAGCTTTTCATTTTAAAGTCCCTAAAATAATGGATTTCTGGGATATTATAAACAAACTTGGGCTAATTCCTACGATTGAATCATGAAAGCACACAATGTTTTGAAAGGAATTCTTTCCAGAAAAATAAGCATACAGAATAAGAGAAGAGGTTCCCCACTTGTGGAAGAAGGAATTTTGATAGGGTTAAGTTTATTCGGTTTTCTATTGATATTTTCCATTGTTACAGGAGTTTTGGACTGGCTTTTGATAAATGCAGATGAATTACTGAGAGAACTTGGGTCGTTATTTCCATAAATGAGCCTTATCTCAACAAAACCGGTTACAAACAGCTTTTTAATAGGGAATAAGCACTTATCTGAAAATTAAAACACACATTTGTGTTTAGAAACTTCTAAAATTTGAGACCCAGTGTGAAAATTAATAGGCAAGTTTGAAATGGACCGAGTGGGATTTGAACCCACGGCCTCCTGGATGCAAACCAGGCGCTGCTACCAAGCTGAGCTATCGGCCCAATGAGTTGATTTCTGAATATTTTATGATGTTTTAAAAAGCTTTCAATTATCTTTAGGCGGGGGATCCTTCCAAATTTTCCTTGGATCTTGTTTTAATTTGAATCGTTTTTGCTCTAAGAGTCGATAAACTGTTCCATGTTTGGATCCTCGAATTAGCATATCTATCGCTTCTTTTGCAGAGCGTATTTCTTCTATATCTCCGATTATTGAAATTTGTGATCCAAAAATTGAAATATACGTATCTGTTCCAGACTCGATCATATTTCTAGCTTTTCCCTTCTCTCCAATTAAACGGGATTTTAATCTTTTTATATTATTCTTAGACCCTTCTAAATGAATTGTTTCTAGAAAAATGCTATCATCAATTAAATAAAAGGCTTTATCTGCATTAAAACCTCTTCCAATTGCTTTTATGATATCTCGCGCCTTCCAAACATAAGTTGGATCGATAGTGTTCTCATTGGATACTATAACAATCGATCCATCATCACTATCTACTTGAACATTTACCCCAGCAAGTGATTCAATTTCTGCTTTAGTTTCTCCCTTTTTTCCAATTAATACTCCTATTCTACTCCTTGGAATTTTTATTCGGTATGAGAAACTCATTATTAAACCCTTTCCTAAATGGATGATAATTCATCATTGACAATCGAATCAAAAATCAACTCTGCTTCAGGTGTATTAACTCCTCTGGTTGAGAAATAATATAAGATGTTGTTTAAATCTCTTTCTAAAAATTCTTCTGCTTTTGGATGAGAAGTTATAACGCTTTGACTCATGTCTATTAGATATGGAGTTGAATTCTTGACTAAGATATTGTAGGGAGATAAATCTGCATGTATAAGTCCAGCTTTTCTGTATAGTATCTTAATCTGGGCTAAAATTGATTTCAACATTATTTGAGTAGCTTCAGCTGAACTTACTTTTAGTAGTTGACAGGGAATCCCATCTTCTCCAATTAATTCCATTAATAGGACATTATTTTTTACCAGAATCGGTTTCGGTACATTAACTCCTGCAAGATGACTTCGACTTAAATTTCTATACTCTTTCTCAGCCCATAATTTTACTAAGTTTCTAGTTTTTTTACTGTATTTCTTAAATCGAATATCACCGGTAATGTACTTTTCAATACTCCTGAAATTCAATGTACTAGTCCTAAAAATTTTTATTACAATTGGTGATTCTATCGATAAATCTTGACACAATACAATCCCTTTTGGACCAAGATTTGCAAGAAAAACTCCCGATTCTTTTCCAGAAGCAATTGTCCCAGAAATAGCATCAATTATCCCCTTACTCTGAAGACCTGATAATATTTTTGTTGTATTTCCATCTATTACTGCATTAATTGTCTGGAAATCTTCCTTTCCCTTTCTTTTTTTACGCCAGCGATCGTTATTATCAGATAATTTTTCCCAAATTCTCTTATCATCGGGTTTCATTTTGCGAAGTCCTCGTAAATGAGGTTACTAGTTTCCCAAATGATTTTGCAGTTACACGATTCTGAATAAGGTTACAATTTTGACATTTCAAAGCATTTGGTCTGAAAAAAACAAGATCATGACCACAGTGATTACACTGAGCTATTACAACCCCTAAATCGTCACCAATAAGACTGATGTATACAGGCTTCATAGTTCTTACAATTTTAAACTTAAGCCAATCTCCAGGACGAGTTACTTCATACATATTTTTTACGAATCTTCTGGAAGCTTCAGATACATGTAAAATGCTATTAATCGGTAAAGGAACTTCCCTATTGTTTATTCTATGAATATCTACAGAAGCAATTTGTTTTTTCACATATACAACATTACCAACACCAGTATCCCCTCTCCTGAGTTGCAATACTCTTTTAATTGGTTTTACTGTAATCTTATGTTTTTTTAGATCAGGAGATACTTCACCAGTTGTCATAGATAAAATGCTCCCATCCTGCTCAAAGCATGTCTCGTCAGGTAAAAATTCCTCTATTACCGCAATTTTGTCACCTGGTACAACTCGGCTTTGAGTAGATTTTTCTACATGTTTTTTACTCATTTCCAATCCCAATGGAAGGTAATGCGGAATAATATTAATATTCTACTAGAATTTTCCACTTTCTTTTCAAGAATATTCCTCCTTTTTCAGGCAAAGATATTGTCTTTGTGAATTTCAACCTTGTTTTGAGTAGCATTCGACTATGATTTCAATTTGCATACTACTTGGAGAATCGAACTAAATCTACCTGTACCTTATGTTGATCACGATTATGAAATTTAAACGTTCGAGGTAGAGAGAATTCTATGGTGGCAAGTATTGTTGACGTTTTTTTATGAGAAGAAGCAATTCTTTTCCATAAGCTTCGTGAACTTATGCTTGTTTTATGCAAGGATAGGACGACTTCAGAATAAGAGAGTGATTTTCGGAGGAAAACTTGGTCAATACCTCTCCTCTGAGTCCCAAAAGGTGGATTCATGATCGTTGTACGAAAAAGATATTTCCAATTACTTGCTTCAACAAATTCTATAGCAGTATTCAGGAGATCAACATGAAGATTTAGTTTCTTCATTGTGGTACGAAGTTGATCTAAGACTGAAATATCATTATCTACCCCAATGACTCTTTTAGAAAAAAATTTTGATATGGGAAGAGTGAATCTTCCAGTTCCACAGCCTAAATCCACAATATTCCTATTAGTTAAATCCTTCTTCGCTAAAATAAGAATAAATGAGATTAAATCGCTTGGGAGCGAATATTGTTCTGATCTGATATTGGGTACCTTAAATGTTGCAATTTGATTAACAAACGACCTGATTTCATCAAATAATCTCAAGTCACTCCCTGAAAAATCCAGTTTTCTTGGATACTGAAGTTCAAATTGTAGATTATTTGGGATTGACATAATTTCAAATGCATAAATACCTAGATATCACTAAAAGTATTTCTCTCCCCTGCTAATGCAAAAAGAAAATGGAGATTTAACGAGGGATATTACCGCATTGGTTTTTCTTTTCTTCCAGAGAGCATAGCTTTTAGACTTACTCCGTTGACATGGACTACTCTATAACGCACTCCAGGAAGATCTCCAACAGCTCCACCCTTTCCTCCACCGATCCCTTCAATTGAAACTTCATCATGCTCATCAATAAATAATAATCCCCCGTCTCCTGGAACAAAAGCAGTAACTTGTTTTCCATTTTTGATTAGCTGAACTCTCACACATTTCCTGATAGCTGAATTTGGTTGTTTTGATTCAATCCCTACTTTCTCTATTACAATCCCACGAGCTTGCGGAGAACCTTCAAGGGGGTCATATTTTTCCTTCAAGCGGAGTACTTTTCTTTTATATGTTGTACTCTTCCAACGAAATTTTTTTCGTTTCTTAACCAGCTTATTTGCTGCGAATTCGCCTCGTGGTGATTTCAATCCAGTCATGTTTTTTCGCCTAATGTTTGTAGATATATGTGAGTATTATTTTCTCTTAATTTTACTGTTTAGTATTGCAATAAACGTATTTAACTTTGTTTTTAGTAAGGTTTTTGAACAGTTTGGCTTTCGCTTTCCTCTGTTAGATTAATTTGGACACTGAATAATTACGTTTTTTACCCCAAAATGTCTCTTTAGTAATAGACGCGATCGCTGTATATTTCTACCATTTTTACCAATAGCTTTTCCTTTTTCCCGTTGAACTACTGTAACTATTACTGTTTTACGACCTGATTTCTCAACAACTTCAACATTTTTTGTTTTTGCTGGTGCCAATGTGTTTGATACGAATTTCTCAATCCTCTCTGAATATTCAACTACTTCGACATTCTTATTGAAGTGCTCACGTAGTCTTTGGATCGTAGTACCTCCCCTTCCAATGACTTTTCCTGTATCATTTCTGCGAACAATGAAGATAACCCTATTATCTTCTTTTTCCCATATACAATCGATAGCTAGAGCTCCTGTCAATCCTTCTAATGTCGATATAAAGCTCAATTCCTCTTGAGACATTCGTATACTAGACAATGATGAACTTCCTATTCGATATATTCAAGAATTTTGGAATTTCCTGGATCTAGGATAGCAATTGTTGAAACTTTATGTGGACGTCCACATACAGCTCCCAACTCTTTTCCACTTTTTTCATAAGAGATAATTGGTATTTTTGAAAGCTCGCAGTTTCTCTTTAATTCTTCTGCAATGTTCAAGGGTAAATTGCTAGAAACAATCGTTGCTTTTACTTTCCCACTTAGTACACTTTTAAGGACATCATTGTATCCCATTTTTACTTTCCCTGTACTCATTGCCATATTTATTGCCTTTTCAATGTCTGGTTTCATATTTATTCATCCTCAGTCGTATCAGTTTGTTTTTGGTATCCAGGCCACATTATCAAATCAACAGTTCCAGTTCCGAGCGGAATTATTTGCCCTATAATGACGTTTTCGGTTATTCCCCTGAGCTTATCTAGTTCTCCTCTTGCCGCAGAGTTTAATAGGTGCTTAACGGTGACTTCAAATGAAGCTCTTGCCAGAACGCTTTCTTTTTCTCCACTAATTCCATGTCGTCCAATTTGACGCAAATTTCCATCTTGAGTCATGATGTCAGAGACTAACATGATATGTCTTATATCGACATCAAGCCCCTGTTCCTGTAAAACTGCTGTTGCTTCATCGATAATTGCTTGTCTTGTCGCTTCAATACCTAGTGTATCACGAATTTCTTGAATGTGATTCGTCTTTATTCTTGTTGGATCTACTCCTGATATGCTTAATACATCGGGAAGATTACTTCCAGCGGTATATAAGACCCATTCATCAAGTTCTTGATCTTTAGACATGATAACTCTTGTTATTCCCTTGACTCCCTTCAATTTAAGGTCCCTGATTTTTTCATTTAGCTTATAGATTTCATCAATCGTTAGATCTTTGGAATCCACTATTATTTCGTTCTGATCTTGTAGAACTTCCCCTTTTTTTAATTTTGATAATTTCTCGACAATTAAATCAGGAGTAATTCCCTTATCAGACATTAAAACATTGTTCAGGGTAATTTTGATTTGCATTAACGCCAGATCAACGGTAATATCATCACTAATCGATTCCACTGTCGACAACTCGATCATTCGTTGAACTTCTTGCGCTTTTTCTTTTTCTTTGGAAAATGGTTTTTCTAAGTATACTGTCATATACGGGGAAGCAGGATTCTTCCTTGCATCGAGAATTTCGATTAATCTTGGTAATCCTAAGGTTACATTAAGTTCTGCGACCCCTGCATAATGAAATGTTTTTAGTGTCATTTGTGTTCCAGGTTCGCCAATTGATTGAGCTGCAACTGTTCCAATGGCTTCACCAGGTTCCACTAAGGATCGTAAATAGGCATCCTCTACTGAGTCGAGGATTTTCCGAACACTTTTCTCTTTTAAATCAGGGACATCGGAAAGTTTTCTAAAAAGATTTGATCGAATGCTTTTCGGAAATCTTTCTTCTTTTTCATTTATTAGGGCATATATTTTGTCTTTTGATAGACTTGCCATGATAGTTCCTCTTTAGTTCTCCTCGGATGAAATAATTTCCTCAATAATTGTATCGATATCAACTGGTCGTCCATGATATGATTTCATGGGGTCTACTCCATCTTCCCCATATTTCATTTGGACTACATCACCTTCAGTTGTTCTAACAATAATATCATAGTTGACATGTAGATCTTGAAGAGCATTTACCAATCTTCTTTGTAGGTATCCACTTGTAGAGGTCCTTACTGCTGTATCTACAAGCCCTTCACGCCCACCTTGTGCGTGAAAGAAGAATTCAGTTGGGTTTAAGCCTGATCTATAATTTGCACGGACAAAACCCCTTGCAACGGGGCCTATATCATTCTTTTTGAAATGGGGTAGTGCTCGTTTTCTATATCCCCGTAATATTCTTTCTCCCCGTATTGATTGCTGGCCAACACAAGCGGCCATTTGCGCAATATTTAATTGTGTTCCTTTAGCTCCAGTTGAAGCCATGACTACTGCTGAATTCGAAATTCCCATATAATCGTTTGCAACGCTTCCTGCACTATCCCTTGCTTTTGCTAAAATACTCATAATTCTCATTTCGAGAGTTTCTTCTAGTGATTTTCCGGGTAGAGGCTCCAATTCTCCTCTACGATATGCTTCAATCATCTCATTTGCAGCATTTTCTTTCTCTTCAATTAACATATCAATTCTTTTCTTACCTTCATCAGGAAGATTGACATTTGAATAGCCTAGACTAAATCCCTCATGAGAGAGGAACTCCAATAATAACTGGGTTAGTGAATCTAAAAACTCTCGGGCTCGATCACTCCCGTGATCTTTCACTACCACATGTAAAACGCTTTCTGATTCGTCTGCTCCGATAGCACGACGATCAATTACACCTGAAAGTAATAAACCATTACGTATATATACGTAGCTGTCGAATTCACAAAGCTCGCCTTTACACAGTTCATGTTTTCTGCAGGTTCTAGCTTTTGTTGTTACATTAACATCAGGTGGTAATAATAAACTGAAAACCTGTTTTCCAGTCCATAGTTCCTCGGGGAAAGCTATTGCGGGTTTTGGAAGTTCAGCATCATAATTTCCCGCAAGAAGAAGCTGCCATACATCTTCTTTCGAGATCAATGTCTTTTTTCGTGTTAATAAGAAAGCCGCAGAAACATAATCATGTAACGCACCAATAATGGGTCCTCCATATCTAGGAGAGAGGATTTGCTCCTGAACACGCATAAGCACTCTAGTTTCGGCCCGTGCTTCTTCACTTTGAGGTACATGTAAATTCATTTCATCACCATCAAAATCTGCATTATAAGGTGTACAAACACACAAGTGCAGCCGGAAGGTCTTGTAAGGCATAACACGTACTTCGTGGGCCATTATAGACATGCGGTGAAGGGAGGGTTGCCTGTTAAATAGGACCATATCTCCGTCGCGGAGATGTCGTTCAACAATAAACCCCTGATCAACCATTTCTGCAGTTTTATTTAGATCTCCAACGAATCGTAGATCTATTCGTTTTCCATCAGGACGAATAATATAATTAGATCCTGTTCGTGAAACTCCGGATTTCTCATCAATGTCGGGATTGGGACCGTTCATGACCAATTCCTTCATTTCTTCAATATTCCACTCTGTTACACGTTCGGGTACAGTTAAGATTTTAGCTATTTGCTCAGGAACACCCACTTCATTAATAGATATGTTAGGATCAGGTGAAATAACGGTACGGGCGGAGAAATCAACTCTTTTTCCTGATAGATTTCCACGAAAACGCCCCTCTTTTCCTCGTAATCGCTGAGTTAAGGTTCGAAGAGCTCTTCCGGAACGATGACGTGCAGGGGGAATACCCGCGACTTCATTATCCATGAAAGTTGTAACATGATATTGGAGTAACTCCCAAAGATCTTCTACTATGAGTTGAGGTGCCCCAGCTTCAATATTTTCTCTTAAACGCTGGTTTATTCTTATAATATCCACTAATTTATGTGTTAAATCATCCTCACTTCTAACACCAGATTCTAACGTAATGGAAGCACGTACAGATACTGGTGGAACTGGTAATACTGAAATTATCATCCATTCTGGTCTAGAATGATGGGCATCTATACCCAGTAGTCTCAAATCCAATGTAGGAATACCCTCAAATCTCTTCTGGATTTCGGAGGGAGTAATTCTTACAGATCCTTCTGGTGTTTCCTCAAAAAAGCTTGTTGGTTTTTCATATTTGATCTTATATTGAGGTTGGCTACAGTGTGGGCATTCTGCCTTCTTTTTAGCTTCTTTGATTATTTCCTTGATTAATTCCGATGCAGATTTGATATCCTCTTTCTCAGCGAGAGCATCCATTTGTTTGTGATAATTCTTAATAGTAATTGAATCAAGGATTATCCTTGAGCATGCACGACAACTGGATCGAAGGAGCTTGTAAATTATCGATTTTGCATAACCAACATGTATAACTGGTCTAGCTAGCTCGATCATACCAAAATGTCCTGGACAATCCCCTACTTGATTCCCACACGTCTTACATCTTTGGCCAGGTTCAATTGTACCAAGTCGGCGATCAATTAGCCCTCCCTCGATAGGGGTACCATCTTCATTATATGTATCAGCTGTAATGATTTTGGTAACAGCCATTTTACGAATTTCATCAGGTGATAAAATACCAAATTGGATTTGACTAATTTTCTTAAGTTCTGGTGTCCACATAGTGTATTCTCCCAGTCATAGTGTCAGCTGAGTAAGAATTATACGATTAGGAAATAATTAGAAATTTTTTGTTTGCGCTGTTCGCACGGAATTTGAGCATTAATCAACTAATGCAAAATTAAAAATGATTTATGTAGTTTCATAGAGAATTCGATTGGTTAAGGATTTCGAAACATTGAGTGAGTGTTTATATAGTGAAAAAGATCGTCTTCAAGAAAATAAATAACCTCATGCTATTTTTTCTTTAACCTGATGAACCTAGTCCAATTGGAAGCATTATTATGAACTTTAAAAAGTTTGTCAAACTCAAAATTAGATAAATCTACTTCTTTTTACCTTCAAATTTGAAGAAAGTGTTTAAACTAAATATACATTCAAAGTTAATACTATTAATCCGAAAATTAGTATATACTTTCCAAGTTTAGCTCCAGTAGGAACGTAAATTATTGATCCAAAAGTAATTGAAACGAGTCCAAATGGTATCGAGATGAAAATATTAATGATTTCCACAAATATCTGAATTATTACCGTTTCTATCATATTATTACCATTTCCAAACAGGAAATTGTGGAAAGTGATTACCAAGGGGAAGAATTACAACTAAAAGACAAATAATACTTTTTCTAATATTTTTGACAAAATTTCTTTCCTGATTCATTAGATATAACCCACAATTTCCAATTAGATAAATCAAAGATAGTGTAGCAAGAATGAATAAGAGATACATGCTAATATAAGATGTAAAAGTCTCAATCTGGTCGAATCTGGTCGAATTTATACGCTCCATGAGAGAAACATCGTTAAAAAGGAAAATGAACAATGTAATTATACTAAGTGCACGGGCGATCATCCACTTCCCATTTTCTTCCCTTTCATCAAGTAAATACGTTATCCCTCCTAATATTAAAGACAAATTTGAAATTATAATAGCGAGAGCATAAAGGAAAGGTAGTACTTCAACGAATAAGCCAATAATTGAAGAAGAAATCCCTTCAAATTGATCAATATCAACAATATCACCAAGTAGAATTGCTTGCCCCTTCATTAGGATTGGATAGGGATCAACCTCAAATATTTGGCGTGATGGGTACATATTCACAGGATTATTTAATTCACGTTTATAAGAACCATAAAATTTAGTCTTCACGCATCACCTCCTCGAAATTGAAGCTGTGGGAGTATTTCCCGCCGTACAAAACGGAGAAACCACCGAGCTATGCATACTAATTCATCAGCTTGTTTAATCATTACTAAACTTTCCGAAG
>JAEOTQ010000176.1 GCA_016839785.1 Candidatus Hodarchaeota archaeon
CATCCTTGTTTAAAGAAATCTAGAGACAATTCTTTCCATTGTCCGACCTCTTTCCTAATCTCATCTCTAATTGGTGGATTAACTGAAGCAGCAATTTCAACTATGATATCCAGAGCTTCTGGCGTGTTCACACTTACTTTATCAGTTAGAGCTTTCTTTTCTTCCGAATTATTCCCGTTTCGAGGATCCCCTTGAACAAACAGCTCAGTAATCTCTGAAACTACTCCTAAGAGCCATGTTACCATTAAGTAATTTCAAATTTGCATCAATCATTTATGAACAATCGGAAATTAGCAATTCATCATGATGAACTCACAAAATACAAACGAATTGTTTCGGAAATATTAGGTTTTAATTAGATCTACACCTAATTATTGTAATCGGGTTCGACTCAGCTGTAATTCCTGAATATTGTGTAATATATTTTAAAAAATGAATAGAATGTATTGAATCTGGCAGGTTTTTCGATCGTTTTTGTTTTTCATTTACGGTTGAATTAATTAGATAACTTATTTTAACCAGTTATTTGGAGAAGGAAATTAATACACAATTGAAATGATTTTTTTAGTTAATTATTTCTTGATTAAATACACTAGAGTATCTCTCCATCCGAATCGATTAGAAATATTTTATGTAATTGTGAAGGCTAAACAGTAGGAAATCTTAATGGTAGTAGTTTCTCAAATCTGGATTCAACATCTTAATTGTATGCAAATCATTGGACATTGTCATTTACGAGTCGGATCAGACCTAGAACCAATTCTTGGAGGATCATTGTATACCGCTCTTGTTACCGCTCTTGCAGAAATAGAACCTCCTCCAAATATTTATATTATGTCAGGAGTTTATGGCTTCAGAATCCCTGATAATGAAGGTATCGGATTTTTTACAATCCAAAATAAGAATTTTCGAATATTTTTCCTATGCGAAGGTCTATTTGGAAGAGGTATTCCCTATTTAGCTGGAACGGCTATTTCTCGAAGAATAAGAAATCTTTTCAATTGGCTTGAGTCTGAAATATCAACTGAAGACTGCGGATTGGCTCATGCTTCAAATCAGGATGATTCTTTTTGGTTTGATCTTATAGTTTCACTTGGCTTTGGTCGAAATCTGCCGATTGACCAGTATGAAAAAATTTACCCCTTAAGATATATTGAAATTCATGCATCACGTACGGAGTCAAATGAGGTTGTAGTGAATAATTTAGAAACCTCTGAAATGGCTGCTCAATTATCCTATGGTTGGGAACATATAGATGAGGTGATCGCTACAAAGATACAAGGGATTTTCTCAAGACCCCACTTCAGCTTTATTGTATATGAATCTCTATTCAATCAGATCTCTGAATTTCTACCAGAGTTTCAACCAAATACAATCATCCTAACTTACTCCCGTGGTGACCTGCTTGTAAATCTAAGCTCCATCGTTTCGTTTCTAAACATTACTGAAAACTCCCTAATGATTCGCTACTGTCTTCCGATGTCTCGAGAATTGGAAGTCGAAGGAAGCCAAACAGTTCATTCCTTCCTTCGATCTATTTATTTAGCAACGTTAGTATGACTTGAGTAACATCAATAAAAGCTTTAGAGCGAGGTATATTGGCGCAAACACCTAGAAAGACCATATCCTTAAATTTTATTGTTAATTCTTTAATTATTGTCGTATTATGGTCAACACCCCCCTTAGTATCGAAAATATGGGTTAGTAACGAGGCTTTGTTTCCAGGACTGTTTTTTGGATTCTTACGTTACATTCTTGGCTTCTTAACCTTATTCTTGATGTTGACCACTCGTCGAAGTATAGGTAATTTTCTAGAACTTTTGTTTCAGAGACCCAAGGCAATAATTTTTTGTGCTTCATGGTTGGTTTTGATGATAATTGGGCAAAATTTCTCAATCCTATTTATACTCGGTGCATCAAGCTCTATTCTACTAAATTTCAATCCTGTACTAGTTTATTTGATCGCTCCATTACTTTTCGTAGATGAATCATATTCTACGCAGAAATCTATAGCAGTTCTACTCTCAACAATTGGTATTTTCTTGGTGTTTCTGGCATCTAGCGATCTACTTGGAAACGACCTGAATCTTTTTCTGCTAGGTAATTTTCTTGGTTTTCTATCTGGTGTTGCTTGGGCAGGTTATTCTCTTTCACTTAAAAAATTGTTTCCAGATGAATCCACAATGGAAGTGACCGCTCTCAACCTGGGTGTTGCTGCGGTTTTCCTCCTTGTTTCTTCACTAATTACTGAGAATCTCCCTCCAATAAGTAGTTACACTCTAGAAAGTGTAACTGGGTTATTGATAATTGGAGTGGGTGCTGCTGCAATCGCTTTCACGTTGTATTTGCAACTTGTGCAAAGTTATGGTGCAGTTCAAGCTGCTAATATTCAATTTTTAATTCCACTATTCTCATTGCTATTTGCATGGATATTTATAGGGGAATTTTCATTTATGGCATTAATAGGGGGAATTATTTGCGCTATAGGTGTAGCTGTGATCACTGCTCCCTTAGAAAGAAAAAGAAAAGATGAAGATAAGTGAAGAGGAATTACTCCTCAAAAACTTTGTCTAATTCTTCATCAGTTACTTCAAAAACAACGTTGTGGGGTGGAAGAGGTTCGGTTTGGAAGAACTCAGGGAGACGATCATCAGCATTAGTAAATCCTGCTCTCTTATTAAACTCTCTTTCTTTTTTCAAAACATCCATTCCATAGGCAACTGCATCTATTGACGTATCTCCTAAAAAGCCATGAATAGATTGAACCATACCTTCAGAACCGGAAGCAATATCAAGAATAGCAAACGCAATAAAGAGACAGTAACCTGTTGAATCAATGAATGCTGTAGTCGCTTGAAAAGCTCGTGATAATTCAGCTTTATTTACATCCATCCTGTCTGGAGCTCCACCGACCTGAAGTATTTCTGGAGCTATTGTATATCCTTGTGTATGGTCACCACCTTGAGTACCAGTCGCATAAGTAACTCCTATTCCTCTGATTGGACGAGGATCATATGCGGGTAGTGATTGACCTTTTACATGCGCAACATGAGTCACACCAAAAGCTTGGCCAAGTCCTAAGGCACCCAATCCAATTAAATTACCCATAGGAGAATCTGAACCAACTTTCTTCAGAAAATCTATTGCACTAGGACCATCACCGAAGTTAAGCAAACCAGCTTCCATAGCTACGGCAATGGTATTTCCTGCTTCAATGGTATCAAGACCTAGGTCATTACAGATTCGATTAAGCTCAGATACATGGTAATGACTATCGATTTCACAATTGGTGCCTAATGCCCAAGCAGTCTCATATTCAAGGGGAGAAACTTGTAGTTTACCAGTATCCTCGTAGGGAACTACATTAGAACATTTTATTATACATCCTGGATGACATGCATGAGCATATTGGGCTGGACTATCAGGAAATTTAGCTTTCACTTTATCTACCAGTTCATGTGTAGCTTCACCAGATATCTTTGCTGCTCCGTCAAACCTACCTTCACGCCAGTTTCTCGTAGGAAGTGCCCCTGCTTCATTGATAATATTTTGAAGTACATTTGTCCCGAAATTTTTCAATCCACCATAAGGTTTTCCATCTTTCTCTAAATCACCTGTCACAGCGTGTTCATTTAGAGCTGCTACAAGCTTCTTTCGTCCCTCATCAAATAATTCTTTATTTACTGGAGAGGGGCGTTCACCATCTGTATCATCTGTAATAATTGCTATGATACTTTTGGAACCAATGACTGCACCAAGACCACCACGACCCGCGTATCTCCCTGGGTCATTATTTTCAACATTATTACCAAAAACACCAGCAGATCGCATTAATTTTTGACCTGCTATTCCACAACCTATAATCCCAGGTTTAGTTGGATATTTGTCCCATACTTTACCAATGAGATCATACAATCCCATACCTGCAAGCTCATTAGCTTCAACAATCTCAGCTGATCCCTTTTTGATAACCACATTATACCATTTTTCTCTCGATTTTGGTTGTCCTTCGAGAACTACCGCTTTGAGTCCTAGCTTAGCTAATTTCTGAGCCGTCAATCCTCCTGCATTAGCTTCTTTTATTCCTCTTGTTAACGGAGATTTTCCACCCACACTCAATCGACCCGAACTAGGTGCATTTGTTCCTGTGACCAAACCTGGAGCAATCACAACCTTGTTAAATGGACCAAGGGGTTCACAAGTAGGAGGAACTTCATCAAAAACTATTGTGGAAGTTAAAGCTCGTCCACCGAGTTTTTTATATTTTTCAGGAAATTCTTCATATTTTATTGTCATATCTGACATGTTTACTCTCAATATTTGAGGCATTATTACCACCTACGGTTTTATTTAGAAAATTACAAAGAAAATAATAATATCCAAAAGATAACCTTACGGTTTTTTGGAAGTTGATCGAGGTTAGAGCTCTTATGGAGTTTAAACTTTTCGATCTTCGTAGTAAAATAATGCTACATTATGAAGTTTAGATAGATATATACCCCATTAGAATTAAAAAATTAAATTAACTTAAATATTGTGAGTTTTGAGTAAGTGGTTGACAAAAAAGGAGTCAGTTATCCTCCACCTATAGGAGGAAAAATAGCAATCTCATCATTTTCTTGTAAGATTTCGTCAAGTGACTTAATTGTAGTATGATTTCTCATTATGATTTTTGCTTCTTCGGTCGTGATCTTTAGTTTTTCTAATAACTGGTTGAACGTTGTATTTCCTGTTATTGTCAGAGAAAAAGATTCTCCTATTGCTAATCCTTCAGGCCCTCTATCACGAAGAGTAGCAAATAATTTTACTTGAATTAAAACCAAGTACTCACCTGCTTGATTGGTGAAAATAATCATAATCTTTAGGAGCAGATTTAGTAATGAAACCATGACCTTTCAGATGTTGTCCACCACATAAAAGGTACATACCCTCTGAAAAAATGGCTACACGTGAATTATCCTTGATTATAGGATTCTCATCCTTTTTTACTACTTTTCCATCAACAAAACAGTCTCCACATTCCTCTGGTGAGAGTTTAAGTTCCCCAAACAATTCTTGAAGATGTAATCCCTCTCGATGTTCCTGTTTAATTATCATATTGTCTCCAAGGGAAGCATTTGGATCGAATTTCCTTTTTAAGAAACCATAGATATGAACTTCAATCATTGTTTGTCAGCTATCCTTCTTAGTAGGCCTTTGATTAATCCTTCCATTTCTTAAGGTATAATCCCCCATCGATCAGCAGCATTCCACGAGAAAATATAGCAACTCGTGCATTTTTAGGAATAAGATCAGAATAATCTTTAACAATCGTATGATTAACGAAACATTCTCCATAATCCGAATTTAATAGATTTAGCCTCCTTAGAAGCTGTTCAGCGGTTTCATTAATCAAATATGGCATTTTTATAATAGTATCTTCAGATAAGCTTGCATCTGGATCAAAAAGTCTTTTTAATGGGCCAAATACATGGATTTCCACCATTTCATTCATTGCTTCTCGATATCCGTTGTTTTTATGATATGAGCAAATTTTTCCAAGAAATTAGTTCGCATTCTCGAATTATTATCCCTTCTTATAAAATTAAGTATGAAGGGATCTGAATGTTTGTGCCACAAAGTATTTTTTCGTAGAAAACTTATTTAGGGTTTTTATGCTATATATGGAAAATTTCGTACATCTGGTGAAATTACATGTGTAAGAGGAAAGGTGGAGAAAATTTTGTTAAAACGGGTTATATCATAATTATTTTATTCAGCGTTCTTTTTATTGTCTCTACATCTTGTAGAAATTGGACTCGGACATCAGAGGTTACTTATCAAGGATTTGACAGTGAACTTAAAAGTCAGGAAGTGATCATTTCACCTACACGTCAGATTAGAAAGAGAGTAACATTACCAAGTGATTATGTACTCTATTTACCATTGGATGAGAATACTGGGGATCAAGCAAATGATCAGTCGAACAATGAAAATGACGGTGACATTATTGGAGCTGCTTGGACTGATGGTAAAATAGGAAGCGCATTACATTTCGATGGTAATGATTGGATTCAAGTAGCGAATCATGCTAGTTTGAACCCGACATCACAGTTGACAATTATGGCATGGATAAAAGCAGATAATTGGAATAATAATGGTAGAATTTTACAAAAAGGAGAAGGGGATAATCAATATCATATTTGTGCTTCAAACTCTGGAGGTGAAAATGTCCTATGGTTTCACTTATCAGGAATCGGAGGTATCAATTACTCTCCATTACCCTCAAATGGAAATTGGCATCAAATTGTAGGTACTTATAATGGTTCTACGATTAAATTATATATAAATGGGCAGGAAGTAGCGACAGAAGAAGCTAGTGGAGAATTACAAACTACTACAGACGATCTTAGAATTGGAGCCAAGACTAATGATCCCGCAGACTTTTTTCATGGTGTATTGGATGAGATCTACATCTTTGACCGAGCACTAAGTTCGGATGAAATTTCTGATCTACCACATTCAATTTTACCCCCACAAATTTTATATCCCAAAGGTGGGGAAACACTTGAAGGAATTGAAACCATACAATGGTTCGCTGCGTCAGATTCACTGGATCATTCTATTTCCTATGATATACTATATTCGGTTGTTAATAGGAACGACTGGATTCCGATAGCTTCTGGATTAACTACAACATATCCAGGAATTAACTCAGTATCAGGAAATTATGAATGGGATACCTCACAACTCAGTCATGGTACAAATTTCCTAATTAAAATTATCGCTAGATGTTCAGAGGGAGTTGAAATTGAAGATGTATCTAATGAATCATTCTTGGTCCATTATCTTACTCCGCCTTCCATATCCACAAATGCCCGAACACTTCGAGGGCTTGTTACAATTCAATGGACTGCGTCAATCGATTCATTAAATCAAGATGTAACTTACTCTCTGTATTATTCAACTTATATCGATCCAAACTGGAAACCAATAGCTTCTGGGTTAGTTACAACGAGTTATGTTTGGAACACTACCAATATCCAAGATGGGCGTAAATATAAGATAAAAGTTGTAGCTACAAGTCTCAATGGATTATCTTCAGAAATTATTTCTCACACTTTTTCCATTGATAATCTTCCAACAGACTATACTTTGTTTATTTTTGGATTAGCAATTGTTGCTATTATACCTGAAGTGTACATAGGCAAAAGATTTAGTAGATATGTGAAACATCCACAATTAGAAGAAGGAGTGGAGTCACGATGATTGAAGACATTAGTTCAACAGAGGGAATCTCTGTTGACGAATTCTCTCCGCCTGATATAAGAAATTGGGAAGTTCAGATTCGAATATTAGTTCGGATTGCGTCTTTCTCCTTCTTACTACTTCTCTTAATGAAAGTATTCGAAAACAATCTACCTTTCTTTCCAGAAATTTCAGCTGGAGTTATTTTCTTCCTCTTAGGGATCTTTATAATTGGTTTATTTATAGGGTTTTTACAATTACGTTATATAAATGTTAAACGGAATAAATTAACCAATATTGGTGGATTTATTGGATTTACAGGATTATTTTTGACTGGAATTCCATGTAGTTGTGAATTGGTATTGGAAGGTTTCTTTTCTTCACCAATTTTCGATATTTTACTAATCTCTGGGATTTTACTGACAACTCTCGGTTTTTTTGCTGAAGCTACTCAACTCGATGAAACATTCCTTTACATTATTCGAGTGAACTTCGAATCAATAATTCGCTACTCTGTGACGTTTATCGGAGCATTCCTCTTCAATCTGGGTATACTCGTCGTTTTAGCTACACAAAATGAGTGGATGATAACGATATGGCCACAAGGAATAGCTGGAGAATGGGGAATTCTTTTAGGGATAGTAATTGTGTGGGGTGCCTGGTTTAATCACATAAACCGCTTAATATGGAATAATCGTGTTCTGATCTTTAGAACGATTGAACTAAGTATCAGTCAAACTCTAGTGTTGGCAGTAGTTGCAATTCCAATATTCAATATTATGTTTGAGCAAAATCTAACTCTGGGTATTTTTCTTACAGTTATTTTTCTTGGTTTTATAGGCATCAGCATTTTATATGCAGATTTGTATTTCTTTGGAGTTCCAGAAAGACTTCGTGAATTTGGCCAGAAATTCATGCCAGTAATTCAATTAATAGTATTAGTAAGCGCTGCTTTTCTATTTGGGATTGGATTTTTGTACCCTGAATCTTTCCTACTAGATTTGAATAATCAGATAATGATTCTAGGATTTCGTGTATACTACATGGGAATTGGAATCCTTTTAGCCTATCGAATGTGGTTTAGGACGATAAATAACTTCTTTATTCAAACGGTCAGATTTCTCCGACAATATTATCGCGAAATTATTACTGTTGGAGCAACTATTCCCCTTATGGTTGGTGTGGTAGGCTTTCCTATTACCCAAGGTCATTCCTTTGAGAATTATCTGATTCCGATAGTCGCCTTAATCGCGAGCTACTTGATTGGAGTAGGTATATGGTATTTCCCAAAGCATCAGCACTCCAGAGGGATTAACACAGCTTGGAGTGGTGTTTTGATATTTTGGAGCTTAAGTGTGCTTCTCTTCTCCTTGGGCCACCAACCTGAGTTTTTTAGTTTTCCTTCAAATCTGAGTATATTAATTCCTGGGATCTTTGTGGTGTTTTATTTAGGGATGGATTCTTACTTATGGAGAAAGGAAATATTTCGTATTTTTCAGCAGATCTGGAACTTCGTTAAAACAAATTACAGGGAACTTGTTACAGTTGTGGGTATCGGATTCATGGCAGCTGGTTCTGTACTCTTTAGTTTCTATGGGTTTCTTGAAGTTACATCTCCTTTCAATCCTATAGCTGTGATTTTCCTCTTATGTGGTTTTGTTCTAATCGTATCTATCTGGCGGTTTCCGACACATCCTAATTTTCGCGGGGTCACCTCCACTCTGAACGTATTTATCTTTCTTTGGGGGGGAATTATATGGAATTGGAGGTTTGACATGTGGTCATCAATTATTTCCTTCTTTTATATGGGAATTGCGGGTGTGTTCTCTGCTTATCTGTGGCAAGAAGAAGCATTTCTGCTTCTACGTCGAATTACTGGAGCAGTAAAGCAATTTGTAGTCACCTTTTATCGCCAATTAGTTACTATGATTGGTTTGAGTTCAATGTTTGTGAGCTACCTATTATGGAACGAGTTCGCTGTTCTTATCTTTTATCTTAGTTATCTCTTGACTGTGATAATTTGGCATATTCCCACGCGTCATAGAAATTTCCGGGGGATTGCTACTACTTTGAGCGTGATCGTCTTCTTTACTGGTTTATTCAAGGGAAATTGGATCATAGATTTCTCACGCTCCGAATTTGTCTGGCCCTCTATAATCTTAATTTTCTACACAGGAACTGCTAGTGTGTTATCAGCTTATTTATGGCGTACAGAAGTGTTCCTACTTTTCCGTCGAACAGTTGACGTAATTATACAGTTCTTATTGACTTATTATCGTCAATTAGTAACCGTAATTGGTCTGAGTTTGATGGTTATCGGGACATTAAATTGGGATGGTATGCTTGCTGCTCCTCTCTTTTCTGTTGGTTACCTCTTAACTACGGGAATTTGGCATTTTCCCACACGTCATAGATATTTCCGAGGGATAGCTACCACTTTGAGCATTTTTATACTTTTTTGGGGAATAATTCAGTTTTCTTTGATCGTAGGGACTACTTCTGACTTTTTGGAGGTTCCATTCCTAATTACATACTCTTTTATTGGGATTGGAAGTGCTATACCAATTTTCCTATGGCGAGTGGAACTTTGGCAATTAGGGAAACAGATTGCAAAAGCAATTCACCAAGCCTTCATGAGAACAATGCACATAGCCTTCGATTTGATGAAAATCGTCTGGAATTCAATTAAACAAGCTTTTAGGGCTTTTCTAAAATTTGTTTACGGAGTATTATTATCCATGTACTATTCGATGGGAACGTTGATACAATATATTAAATTGAATTTTTGGACTGTTGTACGATACTTTTTCTCCATTACTGGATTTCTAATGATATTCGTTGGGGTAATATTCCAAACAAGGTATTTTGCTAATACAGAATTAGGTATTATATTAATAATTAGTGGTTTCCTCTTTATATGTGGTGCCTGGTGGGAGAATTCGATTCAAATCCTAAGAGTTATTGGGAACTCATTACTGAACTTCATAATAACCATTAGAGACAATGTCATTCAAGTAGGAAAATACCTCTGGGCAAAATTTTTAGGTCTTATTGAGTTCGGAAGAATCTATATTGAACCAATTATCAGGATTTCAGCAACCCTATTAGGCGGTTTTCTCGTTTTACTTGGTATACTAGGGGGATCTTTTGAATTCTTTACTATCGACATACCATCAGAACTTTTTATAATAGTAGGTTTTATTATTCTGTTCTTAACCTGGCGTACTCAGATTATTAGTAGTTTTAAAAGTATGGCTAATACTTTGTGGAATCTATTTATCGGAGGTCTTCGTTATCTCTGGGAAGCTGCAGTCGGAGTAAAAAATGCGATCATAAATGCTGGATTAGCAGTAAAGGTTTTTTTCCAAACTTATTATCCTTTACTCATTCGATATTGTATCTTTTTCCTAGGCCTTATTCTCATGGCAGTGGCTTTTCAACCCTGGGTAATTGAAACATTCGATATTCTCCCCTTTATCCTTTTCATGATAGGTTATTTTTCATCCTTCTTTGCTTGGTATCGTCATGCCTATTTCAGAGGAATTGGAACTGTATTGAGTACTTATGTATCTCTAATTGGATTATATCAAGTTCGATACTCTGCTGATCCTATCTCTTGGATCGTAGTAGTTATTGGAATAGCTGCCAATGGCATTCTTTGGCGCAATGAGCTGTTATCCATCCTACGGCAGAGTTGGAACGCACTCATTGACTACATTGTAGAAACTGCTAGAGCCATCAAAAAGGCAATCAGTGATTTTCTTGACCATCTGTGGAGTCTTCGTTGGAACATACTGGGTACTACTGGAATAATTCTCGATTTATACAGTATTTATCTACTTATTTCCTCATCAACGAGAATTTTTGGGTTCTTTTTGCTATTAGTAGGCTCTGTCCTCATTGGTGTTGCTTGGAATAAAGAAATCTTGAATTTCCTAAGACAGTGTATTAACTTATTATCAAAAGCAGTTGCAGAACTATTAAACTTTGCATCTCGAATATGGGACCAATTTAAACGCTTTACTCGCTCAATTTATGACTCAACATTCATCCTCTTATTCGTGACACTGGGAATTCTGGCGTGCGGATATGGATTAATCTTAGTCATTTCAGGGATCTTTGATCCGAAGGGTGCTTGGACAACAGGTATACGTAATATCCCTATAGTGGGTAATATTATTTGGCTTATCGCATCATTCGCCCAAGGTAGACCATTTGATCTTGACGGGGTTACAAATTTACTCGGAGCATGGGATGCTTTTCCTGAAATTGTACTAATATTGTTGGGCAGTGCGATAATATTCTTCGGGGTACTGATTACATTTGTTAGTTATATTAAAAGAGAAGATATCAAAGTAAATAAAGTAAAACGACGATTTAGCAGCTCTACCTCAACAGGACGACAAATTGACTATAAAAATATGGAGGGTAAAAAACAATGAAAAAAGAAAGGTCAATATTCACAAAACAGAAAGTTTCGGAAACACCTCTTGAATCTGACCACATGAATCTATCGAAATTTCAAAAGGATTCTCGAGGGGATTCAGTGCGAGATTCACAGATAAAATTATCAAGACTTATCTCAAGAAGAACCATGATAATTGGGGTAGGTTCATTTACTACAGCTTTACTGATTATTATCATTTTATCATTAGGAGAAGATCGATTAGGGATTGATAGGATATCTGTTGGATTAATTCTTCTTGTTTTTCTATCTACAGTTCTTAGCTTGGTAATTGATATACTTAGGGGAAGGAATTTTGCAGAATGGAGTGCTCTTGGTGCTATTATTAGTTATTTCGGGATATTTTTAATTTTCATACCTCTGCTTGTCTATGTAATTTTCCCAGCAGGGATTACTGATGTCTTAGTTTATGTAACAGAACTATTTGGGATCGTCCTTCTGGTCATAGGGGTAACTTTACGGTGGACAGAATATGATGAAAGGTTAGTAAATTTAGTAACGATCGCCATAGGTTATTGGAAAAATTATCAGAAAAGAGAAGCGATTAAAACTTTTTTCATAACAATCGGGACATTTGGTTTGGGGATATTTAAAGCAATAATAGGAGGTCTTCGTCGTCTTCCAAGTAGATTTCTGGCTTTTCTCAAAATCGTAGGAAAATTCTTTGTAGAGTACGGAATCGTTACAATTAACCAACTGTTAACTGCAATTACACGCATATCCAAAACTTTGTGGAATCATGTCCACTGGATTGGATTGCTAGCTATTCTACCATACTTGTGGTTCACAAACTATTCTACATATCAAAATATCGAATTATTGATAATAATGGGTTTCTTTTTTTCACTTGGGGTTCTATTTACATATTCAGAAAAATCAGTAAAGGCTATATCAACCACCAGAGATTTTGTTGTGAAGGGGATCATCAGTGCATATTCGATGTTGTCAGGCTCTAGGATTAAACCTGAAGAAGCGATTTTTTGTTCTCGTTGCTTAAGAGGAGTTCATGAAATTGAGTATGAGGAGCTCAAGTATGTTGAGCAAAAACAAATCCCTGAATGTCCTTATTGTGGATATGAAAATTGGATTAGTGTGAGTTGAAATTCTAAATATATGAAAATCTTCAATTGGGAATAAAAAAACTGGAGAGTTGATATAATTGAAGTCCAGCTATAGCTACTCTTCCCAATCTAAATGAATTTCTTTTTAATGACGAAAGATGACAAAGGGTCCTTAGTAAGATGCTAGTATTACCAATTATGCAAAAGAATAACTGAAACGAAGCAAATGTATTTTAAATCAAGTGAAGGAACTAAGCATTGCTCGTAATATATTTTGATTGGGGCTTTGAATGATCCTCACATTTGATTTAATTGTAACTTTGACAATTGCTATTTTGTGTGTATCTGTTGAAATTGTAATTGCCATTAGTCTATCAAAGCGTTGGATAAAATATAATGCTAAGACCCTATCCTTGTTTTTACTGGCATTAATATCCTTACTTCTCGCTGATGGATCAGGTCTTATAGCAATGTTTATTACAGATGCATCATTCCTGATTCCTATTTACAAATTCTCATTAGTAGGCTCTATGATTTCTGTATGCTTTTTATTATATTTTTTCGAAGCTTTTGAGTTTGATACCATCTTCACATGGAAGCAAATGGTCCATACACTATTTTTAGGAGGAACCATGGTTGCAATCCTACTAGGTGACTTCGGTACTACTTTTCATTCAGATTTAGACATATTAACGGTATCACTAGACCCTCTAACAGAGTTTCTCACCTTTTTCTTGCCAGGGATGGGTAGCTTATTGATTATTCTAAGCCTCTGGAAGGGGTATAACGATGCCTGGGCAATACAAAAGAAGCAATTGAAGTATATGATAATTGGAATAATTATTGCTTATATGGTTCCTTTCCTTCTCAAACCAGTTGCGTTATCGTTATCCTCAATGGTTTTCTCCATTTTCTTACGTGCAGATGTAGCTATTGGGTTTATTTTGTATTTTATCTCTTTTGGAAGTAGGGATAATTTTGCAGTATTCAATCGACATCAAGCCGATCGGATTTTAGTGATTCATGAAACTGGGATTCCACTATTCTCTTATGACTTCAAAGCAGATGATGAGTCCCTTGATGAAGCGTTATTTGCTGGAGGGATTGTTGCGATTACCTCCTTAATGCAAGAAGCAACTCAATCAACTGCTGATATATCTGAGGTCAAATTAGAAGGCAATCAGCTCATCTTGGAACGAAAAAACCAAGTTTTAGCCTTAATTCTTACACCTCAAACAACCTTTTACTTGAGAGGAGCTCTTAAGCGTTTCACAACAGGATTCATTCGTGAATTTTCTCAATCTCTTTCATCGATTGGGTATATCGAGTCAAATATATATGCTAAAGGCGGAAAACGCTTAGTTTATGAAAGCTTCGGTGTAGAATAGTTCAAAATGCATGAACTCTTGTTATCAGTGAATTTTCTATGAGGAATGTGAATTGGTACTACCAGGAATTACTCGCGATCAAATGATTCAAGTAGATCGAGAGATGATAAAACGTGGTATCACGCTTCCTCTAATGATGGAAAATGCTGGTTTAAATCTTGCACGTCTTGTTTATCTTATGACTCCTGTTGACGCCTCCTACACGATAATAGCAGGTTCAGGAGGAAATGGTGGAGGGGGGATAGTTGCAGCAAGAAGACTAGCCGCATGGGGCCGAGAAGTGCAAGTTTTTCTTCCCAAGGGCCGGAGAAAACTGAATAAAATCTTAGAAGCTCAACTTTTAAGAGCTAAACTAGTAGGTGTTGCTATTTCTGATGGTTTACCAGAGTTGGATGCCAAACCATCGACCATTCTAGATTGTTATCTTGGATATAGTTTTGAATATCGAGAGAATGATCTTACAGAACAGGTCTTTACTTTTTTACGAAAAAACGCCTCTGTTATTTCATTGGATTGCCCATCAGGTATAGATATCACAACAGGTGAAAATTTCAGTCATTTTCAACCGTTGGCAACATTAACGATAGCTTTTGTAAAAACTGGATTATTAAATTTACAACCCGAGTATTTGGGAGATTTTTATGTTATAGATATTGGAGTTCCTGTCGAGATATATCGTTCTGAGCTGGGAATAGATTGGGAACCACCATATGACCCAAATGACCTGAATAAATTGTCCAAGTCATTCGTACAAGATCCAATTCAAAATATTAGAGTATGGAGAGATTCGAGCTCTAGCAAAATCGGATGGGGAACCATCTAGCTTAGGTAAACTATGTTATCGGTCGTCTAGATATCTATGTTTTTAAAATTCCTTGTCTCTTCAAAACTTCTTTGGTAATCACCGAAAAACATTCATGAATATTCTGATTCAAGTATGCAGAGGTCTCTAAATATTTCACAGGCTGAAAATCTGGGATAACCGTGTCCTCCAGAACACCATAGTCTATTCGGATCATATCTTCAATATCAGATTTGTTCCCAATAAGGACAATAGGAATCTTATTTTTTCCTAGTCTTTCATCGATTTGATCTTTCCATTCATATAACTCGTCTAGTGAGTCAGGACGTGTTAAATCAAAAACCAGCAATGCACCACTTGCTTTTCGGAAAAAAACTTCCCTCAGCGTCTGGAATCGCTCTTGTCCCGCAACGTCAAATAGAATTAGATTTACTAAAAATCCATTTACCTGTAGCTTGCGATTTGAGGGTTCCATACCCACCGTTAGCAAATAATTAAAATCAAATTTATTATCAACGAATCTGCGTACAATACTAGTTTTTCCTACAGCTCCAGTACCGCATACAATGATTTTCATATGATATTTTGCTTTCTCTGTATAGTCCATGTAAGATCACTCTCTAATGTTTTGTTATACAAGAAGGTAACATTTCAATAAAGAAGCAAGACATATAGCTTTATGAGTCAGATAAAATAAAAGGTTAATCATATAAAATCTCATAAGGTTTTTTCTAATTATTCACAAGGATTGAAGAAAGATGTCGATTAAAGAAAAAGTTTCACGAATTCCATGGAGAGAATATCTCTCTAGGCAAATGGTTAAGATTGTTGGACTGCTTTTCATCACATTCTTACTAATTATTGTCATGGTTATCTCTGCAAGTATTGAGGATTTATCAACTGTTACCTACGGTAATACTGAGTATGTAATTGCCATTATATTGTCATCATTGTGTTTTTTCCTTGTCTTGATCGGTTTTTCAAAAATCGTCCTTTTCGATATGGCTGATGAGTTCGGGTTAAGAGATGAATCCGGGGATATGGTATATAATACTCGTTTTTGGCTTTTTGCAATGCTAGCTTTATCATTTTGCTCTGCAATATATCTTCTCTTAGATGTATTTCTTCAGGAAACTTATTTACAACTTCTCCCAGTTATATTTATGCGTGGAATTTTAGATTATTTTGAACTCGACATTTCAGGTCTTTCTGATGTGGATGGAAGAAAATTTTATGAAACAGCCAGAAATCTTTATTTTGGAGCCTTTTTTCTTCTCATCATAGCATTTTCGATCGTTGTGTTTCTGACAATATTAACTACTTTCGCTCGACGTAGAGTTGTTGGAAAATTTAAGAAAGAAGAAGAGGAAAAGGAGAAAGAAGCAAATAGAGCGATCTATAAACTTTTTGTTTGGATTTTAATTCCCTTTTTAGCATATTTTGTTATTGCACTACAAAATACATCAATCGGACCTGTAATTGGAATTGCATATCTTCTTGCAGTCATTTGGTGGATTTATCAAGTATTAAAAGCAATATTTTTGATTGTATGGAGAGGTGTAAAGATTACTGCTTTTATTACAAGTGTCAATTTACTAGTAATAATCCCACTCATCGCTACCTTATGGCTCCTCCCTACATTTCTGTGGGCAGGCTGGGATACAATTCAAAATTTTACTGGAGAAGCAATCAATCTCTCCGAGCTTGCTAATGTTTTTGTAGATTCGCTTATTACCAGATTAATTGATTTTGAGAACCTTGTTCAACTCGATTTCATTATCATAACAATTATTGCTACATTAGTTGTCGGTTTTGCAGAAGGCTTTGCTTTTATTGCTATCTTTACAGCTTTGTCTAGAGGAATTGAGGTAGCGCGTACAGGCCAAGTTCTTGCTAGATCTCCACCAAAAGTTATGGTGTTTTCCAAATATCTTGTTATGTTTGGTGTGTGGATTTCTCTTTTGTGGGATAGCTTAGGATCGATTATCGAAATGTTAAAGAATCAACTTCATTTTGATATGGATTTAACCGTACCTAACTTTTTTTACCTGCTATACAATGAAATAATATTGCCTATTTCGGACTATCTCGCATCTATTTGGCCAACGTTAGAATTTATACCGTTTTTAATCCTTCCAATCATTTTCATTTTCTCTGGTGCATTCAAATTTTTGTCTGTAACCTTGGTTACACCTAAAGTTAAAGACAGAGGTGAAATTTTCTTTTTACTTGTTTCGACCTCCTTTGTCTTAATCATTACAAATATCCTTGGCGATATTTATGAATTAGCAATTCCAGATGCACCTTTACGATCTATCTCAGGTTTAACAACGATTCTTTCTTCTGCAGTAGGAACATTTGAAAATGTAGAATCTATTGCGTTTTATACTGGATTCTTCTTCGGAATTATTTATCTAATATTAAAAGCTTTCAGGGCTAGAGGTACCCCAACAAGTTCTTTTGCTCCAACGGATGATTTTTCTCTTCCATCTATTGATACTTCCCCTAAAGACTCAGAAAATCGTGATTTGGTTAGTACGACTGATAATGAAGCAGATGAACCCGATATCGCTGATCAATTAGAACAAAGTATGGAACAAGAGACAGATGAGGATGTTTTAGAAGAGGTAGACAATCAATAAATTATTCGATGTGATTAACAGAAAACGAGGATAATTATCTCAATTTGATTAAATATCAGTAATTTTTTTAGTACGAACCAATTATGCGTAATTTGTAGAGTAGGCTATAATGCGGTTATTAATAGGAATTACGGGGAACATGGGGTCAGGAAAAAGTCTTGCAGCTGACTATTTCACCAAAAAATATCATTGTAAGAAACTACGTCTGTCTGGTAAGATGAGAGAAATTGCAAAAGAGTTGGAGATAGAACCAACAAGAGATTTCTTACAGGGGATCGGTAAATTCATGCGAGACTTTGATGACGATGTATGGGTCCGCTATATCTATAATAAAGTCCGTTCAAACAAATCTCCCATCGTTATTGATGACATTCGAAGAAAAAATGAAATTACTTTCTTACAACCACTAGGTTTCAAGTTTATTAGAATTGATGCCGAATCTGAGATTCGCAGAAGACGAATTGAGAGTCGAGGTGAAGGTAAAATAACCGAGGCGGACTGGTATCGATGGTCGACACATTTAACAGAAAACCAGGTAAAACAGCTGAAAGTAGATTTTCAAATATCAAATAATGGAACATTCGAAGAGCTATACAAAGAACTTGATATTATAATAGCAGAAATTCAAAA